>NZ_JBFRTR010000268.1:0-218 GCF_041474215.1 Vibrio sp. 10N.222.52.C12 | reverse complement strand
CGAGGCACCATTATTTGGTACTTAACAAATAATGGTCTTTATAGACCTGATGTTGAGACAAGTAATTCCCCTTTAGTTCAGTTGGTAGAACGGCGGACTGTTAATCCGTATGTCGCAAGTTCAAGTCTTGCAAGGGGAGCCATTTTTAAAGGACTTCATTTTATATGAGGTTTTAATTGAAGAGTTTAACTCTTTAAGCAAAGAATTTAGTGTGCCGA
>NZ_JBFRTR010000267.1:0-440 GCF_041474215.1 Vibrio sp. 10N.222.52.C12 | reverse complement strand
ACATAAAAACCTGTTATTTATATATTCGCCAACAGATTTAAATTCATCAAAATCAACATTGAGATTTATATAATAATCCCTTTCAACAACATCAAACTCTTTTGATTTCAAAGAAGAATTTGAGTTTATAACTTTCGGCTTAATACGATGAAGATTAGTAGAGAAGTCTTTAAAAATAGGCCTTATTCCGGTTAATAAAGATAATTCATTTTTATAAAAACTAGATTCATCAATTCTCTTTTTGTTATCATGAAAATATTCTCTTGACATATGATCAGCAACAGCTCCCACCCCGCTATTTATTAATAGCTTATATGCAGTGTTTTTCCCATGCCAAAATTGATCCAATATCTTTACGTCATTTTTTTCATTACTACAAAAAGATGCTTTTGCTATTGAATATTTGTTATATGATAGTATCTCAGGCAAATATCCTAAGC
>NZ_JBFRTR010000266.1:0-635 GCF_041474215.1 Vibrio sp. 10N.222.52.C12 | reverse complement strand
GTGTTATTGAGCTTTACTTGTTCAGAGATATTACGACCAAGTTTCTTAATGTCACGGTCGAAGCCGAGTAGCCGATGCTTGAAGTCAACGAGCATACGCCCCATGTTGACCGCGCTTTCAATTGTTATGCTGGTCACCTGAGGAATAATGTCATTCATGATGATTTCTAGAATATCTATTCGCTTAGAGTCACTAGCAACAATATCCTCTGTAATGGCGTTTCGGCTGCTTTCATTCCAGAAACGATACAGCTCCCCGTCACCAAGGTTGAGAATGATAGTTTCCATCTGTTGTATATCTTTTTTACGTAGCTTAGTAAGCCTCTCTAACTCCGGGAGTTTGCTCTCTACATAGCTCAAGAGTGAATTTAAATCGCCGTTATAATCGAGCGCTTCTTGGCTGCCTTCTTCGCCCTCAAACATCACATAGTTAGTTAGGCGAGAGATTGCACTGTCAGCTCGCTGTTTGTGGTTTCTCAAGATAGAGAGCTTCTCATCAAACTCTTTTTTGGTTCGATGAGCTTTGGCTCTCAACTCTTTCAGTTTAGTTTCAAAAGATTCAAACTCTTGATGCACCGTTTCAAGTTCTTTGACCTTAGTATTTCGATCGTCACGTCTCTTAGGATCATCCACTTC
>NZ_JBFRTR010000265.1:0-281 GCF_041474215.1 Vibrio sp. 10N.222.52.C12 | reverse complement strand
TTATAAATCTAAAAACCCGAACAAAAATAAAGTTTGAATAAAATTCCAGGAATATTCACGTCATTCATTAACAATGCCTGCCAACACAACCACCCCTTGTTTCTTTCTAATTAACATCGAATATTAATCCAAGCTAACCAACCAAAAAACCTTGCTCTTTTTCTAACGTTTTCCAGCCTATTCATTGGTCACTATTTTTGTGAACAATACCAAACTTAAATTCCAACGTAAGGAATAAAATAACCGCAGTTAAATTAAATCTAAATTCATTTGGATATATA
>NZ_JBFRTR010000264.1:0-201 GCF_041474215.1 Vibrio sp. 10N.222.52.C12 | reverse complement strand
CACTCCGCCACTTATTAGAAAGCCTAGTCTTATGACTAGGCTTTCGTCATTTCTGGGTATCGATAATTCGGTCTCCAACCACGAGCTCCGGTCGCCTGAGATCCTAGCTACTCCGCCATTTATAAGAAACCTCGCTAGAAATCGCGAGGCTTTTTTGCATCTAAATCATAGTGTTTCGCACGTCATACCAATCCGGAAAAT
>NZ_JBFRTR010000263.1:0-584 GCF_041474215.1 Vibrio sp. 10N.222.52.C12 | reverse complement strand
GCTTTTAAATCGCGTGTATTTTTGGTTTTGATATCGGGGAAACCGATAGTAACCGAATGTGAGAAAGTGATCTGATTACTAAGATCTAATTGCTTTGCACTAGAAGCATGAAAAAAGGATGGCATCATGATTACTAAACTTTACGTAAATATGCTCAATTATTTGAATAAACTTAAAAATGATGAAAAAGGCGTTACCGCGATTGAATATGGGTTAATCGCTGTTGCAATGGCAACCATGTTAATCGCAGTTTTTTATACAGATGCGACTAGTTTTGTAGACACTTTGGAAACGTCGTTTGCAACTATTAAAACAAATCTTAGCCTTGGCGACTAATTTTAGGTTTGATTAGCTACCTAATATTACCGAAATTTTACATTAGGTAGCTAATAACTTCATTTGATAAAGTGTTACTTGTAAATTTTTATGAGAGTAAATTATGTTATATATATCCGCATTTATTACTCTTATTTTCTTTAGTTTGATAATATGTTTTAAAGATATAACGGAGAGAGAAATACCTAATTTATATGTCGTAATTATTGCGATAGCTTCTTTTACTTTAGGGTATACGACCTCAGATT
>NZ_JBFRTR010000262.1:0-635 GCF_041474215.1 Vibrio sp. 10N.222.52.C12 | reverse complement strand
TTGCTCACTACTTAACGCTGCGTTAGGCTTTTGGAGTTAACATTGGATATAGAGAATTACGTTCCTACTGTTGAGAATGAACAGGACAAAGTTCATCGAGTTATTAGGGCTGCTATTGGATTATCCCCTGTTGCAAGTGGAGCAATGCTCGAGGCTTTTCATTTATTATGGCAGCCACCAGCAGAGGCTCGAGCTGAGAAGTGGGTTGTAGATGTTATTTCAAAACTTAACTCATTAGCTGAGCGAATCGATGACTTAGAGCAAACAATTGTTTCTGAAGAGTTTCAAAGCTTACTTATTGCTGCAAATCAACTAGTTATCAAGCACCATCAAGCTGAGAAAATAGAATATTTTGTTAACTCGATTGCAAGTTCGATTACTGCTCAATCCTTAACCTACGATAAAAAGTATGCATATCTCGTTATGCTTGATGAGTTCACTCTATTGCATATTCGGGTGTTAGGGATACTAAAAAATGCTATCTATTGGGGAACTGATACAGAAACAACAGAAAGTCGATTTTCCCATTATGTTACAAGTGAAATTATAAAATTAGATCCTGAGCTTGTCCCCGAAATACAACTTGTGCAGAAAGTTGTTCAAGACCTAGAGCGCAATCATAGACAGGATCTTAA
>NZ_JBFRTR010000261.1:0-466 GCF_041474215.1 Vibrio sp. 10N.222.52.C12 | reverse complement strand
ACAAATATATTGGTTTAATTCATTTTTATAAATTATATCTAACGATATTTTTGCTGCTCTTCTTTAAGCTTTGATCGTCAAGAATAATAGTTTTTAACGATGAATCTTCGATTTTTAGAGACTTTGTTCATGTTTTTCGGGGTTTTGGTCGAAATTTAGTGCGGATAACTGCACTGACTTGAGGAATTGCGCTCCTAGGTGGTGCAACTTTGAACTCGATCACTTGTATGATTAATTGAGTGTCAGACTGTAAGATCATTGTCACGCATTTGGATTATTGTAGTACAAATATACTTGCCATTTATTTATAGTGACCTCAACAAAAAAACATAAATAAAAGGTCTAACGATGGAACTCAATACCCTGATAGTTGGCATCTACTTCCTATTCTTAATTGCGATAGGGTGGATGTTTCGAACGTTTACAAGTACGACAAGTGATTACTTCCGTGGGGGAGGTAATATGC
>NZ_JBFRTR010000260.1:0-440 GCF_041474215.1 Vibrio sp. 10N.222.52.C12 | reverse complement strand
ATCATGTGGTATATTAATATATTGATTTGAATCATTATTAAAGCCTCCGAAACCACAAGTTCCAAGAGAATCAATAGTTGGGATCGCAGATAATTCAGATGCAGGCTCTGGTGTTGCTCCATTCACCGATTTACCATGTAATTGGTTACCAGAGCTATCTACTACCTCATTGTTCGAGCCATTCCATGTTGTTTCATCTAAATGATATAAGGCAATCGGATCGGGTAGTGCTTCTATCCCACACGCACTTTCTGGCACGGTTTTATACAAACAAGTACCATCAACCACCGTTCCATTACTGACATAAACCGTCCCCCAGTTAGGTTGCCCTGCTTTAACATCACCAATAACATAAGAGTCATCGAGTTCTACAGTTTCAGAAGAACTCGTAATGTCACCAGAGACTTGGGAGCCCTCGATAACAATTTTGTTTGTAGTTG
>NZ_JBFRTR010000259.1:0-281 GCF_041474215.1 Vibrio sp. 10N.222.52.C12 | reverse complement strand
TCAGTTAATTTTCCGGATTAGTATAATTGAACCTGTTCGATATTTCTCAGGTAAGCGACTTTACGTTCACGAGTTAGAAGAGAGAATTTAAACTCTTTGGGATAACCGCTGCTACGCAGTGAAAGTGGGGTGGCGATGCGTGTGTAGTATACGCTATTTGGAAGTCTCAATAAGTACATCTGTGCTACCTTTCTGTGCGAGATGATTTTCGAGGCTTTAGATACGAAAAAACCGCTGTAAAAACAGCGGTTTAATCTTTAAGAGTGGTGGAGGGATAGGGA
>NZ_JBFRTR010000258.1:0-871 GCF_041474215.1 Vibrio sp. 10N.222.52.C12 | reverse complement strand
TCTTCATAAAAAGTGAAATATGGATATTAAAACGTGAACAACATAAATATTAATAAAATTATCTCTCTACGAAATACCTTCAACAATACCAAAAAGAAGAGCTTCAAACGCTCTACATTGGCCAAAGCAATGTTACCGCTCTTCACCGCTACTTTGATCGCGGGTTGTGGTAGTGATAATGATAGCGACAACGGTACAGCCCCTGGCAACAGTGGTTTATACCCTGCTGCTGAAAACGAAGTCGTTATTTACTACAAACGCGATGTTGCCGCTGCCAGCTCATCTGGCTCAACTTACGACGGTTGGGGGCTTCACCTTTGGAATGGTGAAGGCTGTACCAGCACAGACTTAGTCGGCATGGGGTTGAGTGAAACCGGAACCGATTGGAACAGCCCTTACGAATACGATGGTATCAGCGATACTTACGGTGCCTATTATGTGTTGAAAGTTGACCCAGATGCCTCTGACCCACACAAATGCATGAACTTCATCTTGCACAATGGTGATGAGAAAGCATTTGGCAGTGCGAACTCAAAAGTCGAGTTAACTAAGCTTGGCGATTCACAAGGCGTATTTGGTTTCCATGGCAGCAGCGAGTTGTACTACGACCCTATTTCAGAGCGACCAGTCAATATTGATGGTCAAAAAGCACACTGGCTAGATGCAACCACAATTGGTTGGGAAGCGGCTAGCAATGCAGACTCTGTGAAGCTTTTCTATGCACTAGACAACAGCATCACAATGAACGATGACAAAGAGATTGTCGGTGGAACTGCAATTGAACTAAGCAAAGACGGAGAACTATCTTCTGAATTGAAAGAGCGTTTCCGACACCTTGCAAGCTTACCTGCCCTCATAGACAGAACCTTAA
>NZ_JBFRTR010000257.1:0-876 GCF_041474215.1 Vibrio sp. 10N.222.52.C12 | reverse complement strand
CGTGTTATGCAGGCGTTAGCCGAATCTATTAATCCGATATGTAATATTGTTTCTAAGGGGTATTTATGAGTCTTATATCAGTCAAAGTGAGTTCGAAAGCATTAGAGCATATTCGTTCTTCTACTAGTAAGAATCAAGAGCAGATGGCGCTTAAAGTTATATCTGGCGACCTATTTCATATTGTTGATACTATAAATAAATCTCGTAAAGTTCAATTAACAATGGCAGACCAATTAGCTCTCACTTTAGGTGATACTTCAGCAATTTGGCGTGCTCATCAGGAAGATGCAACCGACTTTGACATATTGTTTAATATGCTAAGCAGTAAGCCAGATAAAGAGTTTGTTTTCTCTTATAAGTTGATCGGCTAACAAGAGCTTTAAACGGAACTAAAACAGTGGGTTAGGTTTCGCTTCGCTACACATTTTAACCCACTATTTTAGTCCGCTTAAGCAGGCGTTATAAGTCACATGGAGTTTGATTTAGTATGAAGAATAGAGAGTGCCCTAATTGTCAACAGAATATTTCACTTAGTTGGTTTTTATTTAGTGGAAATAGGACAAAGTATCGCTGTACCCAATGTTCAGCTTTGATCGAATGGACACCAAGACGCTCCTATTTAGGCATGTTTGTTGGCGGTTCATCAGCGCTGAGTTTGACATTACTTGAATCGTTGATTCCCTCAATGAGTATACGAGTGATAATGATGTTAATTTTGGCAGTCATACTGGCATTTTTAGTACCGAAGCAGTTCAGAATCATTGACGAAAGTGCCTTATAACAAGTCATTTAAACGGAACAAAAACAGTTGGCCGTCGCTTCGCGATTTTAGCCAACCATTTTTGTCCGCTTAATGAGGCTACATGGATTCCCCCG
>NZ_JBFRTR010000256.1:0-620 GCF_041474215.1 Vibrio sp. 10N.222.52.C12 | reverse complement strand
ACGCCTGCATAACACGTTTACTACTATGCAATTATACTTAAAATTAACGCCTTAAAACGAGAAACACCCGGCAACCTAAGATGCCGAGTGTAGTAAATAGTATTGATGCAATTGTTATGTAACTTTCCAATTTTGTTAATATAACTTTAAATATTTAATAAGCTCAATTGGCTGAAATGGTTGTGTGAACTCTTGATTTATAAATTCAATTACATTTTCAGCACCAACAGAGTCCACGCCTTCAATTGTATATTTATTAGATTTATTTAAACCAAGCCAATTATCCAGAAGCTCTTTATCTCCGGTCTCTGCGGTATAACGTAAAAGAGCGTTTGAAAAACTTAATTCTTCCAATTTATAACATTGCTTACTCGCATAATCACTTGCAAATAAAATAACATCTTTCTTTTGTTGATCTGTCAAAGTACCAAACCAATCACTTTTTATTGGTTTTAATACAAAGCTTTCACGCAGCTTACTACAAGCATCTACTTTTACATTTAAAGCTTGGTACTTATAGCTAAGATCTTTTTTTAAAAATTCAGCCCAACTTTCAGATAAGACAGAAGACGAAAATATACAACTAACAATTAATAATATAGCTTTATAATGCATTGTAT
>NZ_JBFRTR010000255.1:0-570 GCF_041474215.1 Vibrio sp. 10N.222.52.C12 | reverse complement strand
GAATATATTGAAGTCGTAAATAATACTTTGGTCGACTTAAATATTAATTCTATCGCTTAGCGTGTAATTGATTACTCACTAAGTAAACTAAATGTTTAGATAGCAAACTCTTCTAGAGATTTACCAGCATCTAGCTGTTCTTGGATAGCTGAAGGCGTACGGCCTTGACCTGTCCAAGTCTTCTCGTCGCCGTTTGCGTCTACGTATTTGTATTTCGCTGGGCGAGGAGCGCGTTTAGCTTTTGTTGTTTTAGATTTTGCTTCACCAGAAAGTGCAGCAATAAGATCGGCAACATCAATTCCGTCTTTTGCAATTTGTTCAGCAATAGCAGAAAGCTTAGCTTCTTGCTCTGCTTTAGCAGCACGCTCTTCAGCTTCAGACTCTTGACGCTCTTGTACAACAATAGTCAGCTTGTCTAGCGCTTCTTCAAGTTGCTCAAGAGTTAATTCACGTGAGAACGCACGAAGGCTGCGGATATTTAATAGAGTTTTTGTTAATTCAGACATGATATTTTCCATCAAGGTAAACTAAATAATCTTCCTAATAATAAACAGAGCCTAGGAATAAAAC
>NZ_JBFRTR010000254.1:0-250 GCF_041474215.1 Vibrio sp. 10N.222.52.C12 | reverse complement strand
GTTAAAGAGCAAGAGTTTTTAAAGCATTAAACTTTCAAAACCATTTTTAAATACACTCAGTTTTCTATTACTAAGAAAAGTGTGCTTAAAGATGGTGGGCGATACCGGGCTCGAACCAGTGACCCCCTGCTTGTAAGGCAGGTGCTCTCCCAACTGAGCTAATCGCCCATGATGTTCTTTTGTCTTCACTTTTTAAAAAGTGAAAATAAAAGCCATTCTTACATGGAGAAAGAATGGTGGAGCTATGCGG
>NZ_JBFRTR010000253.1:0-227 GCF_041474215.1 Vibrio sp. 10N.222.52.C12 | reverse complement strand
CTTGGGAGGAAATGGTGGGCGATACCGGGCTCGAACCAGTGACCCCCTGCTTGTAAGGCAGGTGCTCTCCCAACTGAGCTAATCGCCCCAAATTTTATTTCCTTGGAGGAAATGGTGGGTCGTGCAGGATTCGAACCTGCGACCAATTGATTAAAAGTCAACTGCTCTACCAACTGAGCTAACGACCCTTTTTACTTCTTGAAGGAAGTGGTATCCCGTAGGGGAGT
>NZ_JBFRTR010000252.1:0-330 GCF_041474215.1 Vibrio sp. 10N.222.52.C12 | reverse complement strand
CCAAATTGTTAAAGAGCAATGAGACTTCTTGTGAAGTTCATTTTCTAAAGACTCTCACAGTCGAAAAATCCAACCAGCGACATAAGAAGTGGTTTGGAGATTTAACTTCCAAGAATATTTAGAGAATGGTGGGCGATACCGGGCTCGAACCAGTGACCCCCTGCTTGTAAGGCAGGTGCTCTCCCAACTGAGCTAATCGCCCACGATAGTTTTAATTCCTTCGTGGAGAAAGAATGGTGGGTCGTGCAGGATTCGAACCTGCGACCAATTGATTAAAAGTCAACTGCTCTACCAACTGAGCTAACGACCCAATGGTATCCCGTAGGGGAG
>NZ_JBFRTR010000251.1:0-318 GCF_041474215.1 Vibrio sp. 10N.222.52.C12 | reverse complement strand
ACTGGCCGTGCGGGTAACAGCGGCTTAGCGATCTCTTTGATGAGTCAGGATGAAGCTTACCTATTGGGTGACATTGAGCGATTACTTGATACGCGCTTGCCTCAAGAGTGGCTAGAGGGCTTTGAACCAAGCCTTGAAAAAGATCTAGCGCCCGATCGTGGTGGTCGCAGCAAGAGCCGTTCATCAGAAAAACGTAAGATGAAAGCGAAGCTTAAGATTCACCAAAACCGCGGTAAAGCACGTCGTTAACAAGCTGGACAAAGCTCCAGTTTAAAGATCTATACATATAAAAATGCGCCGTTACAGTGACTTCTGTAA
>NZ_JBFRTR010000250.1:0-3366 GCF_041474215.1 Vibrio sp. 10N.222.52.C12 | reverse complement strand
TTAAGGTTCTGTCTATGATAGCTGCTAAGAACTTAAGGGCGTTAATAATGATGTGGGGTTGAGCTGAATTCGAGGGACGGTAAAGAAGCGAAGGTTTGCTTGGCTTTAAGATCGAAAAAGCCAGCAACGTATGCTGGCTTTGAAATTCTTAATAAGTTTCTATTCGTTATTTCGCTTTAACTACTTATCGATTTATACCAATTTCATCTCTTGGATGATGTCCGAAGCAATCTCTGGCTTCGTGCTTGTTGGTTTCTCGTGTAGGTCGGCTTTCAATTGTCCCTTACGGTTACTTAGGCCCGCTTCAAGTTTCTTAAGTGCTGCAGCGATAGCTGGGTACATAACATCGTCTGTCGATTTTGCTGTTACTCGTACACCTTCGTAGTTGGTGAATACTTCAACCTGATGTTGACCGTGTTCTTTAGTAATGATGATGTCGCAACTGATCAGTGATGGGAAATGGTTAGATATCTTCTCGAATTTACCTTCGATGTCTTTGCGTGACTCGTCGTTAATTGATACATGATGTGTTTGAACATTTATTTTCATAAATCATACCTTTCCAATGACTGTGTCATTTAAACGTAGCAAACATCGCATAGATTAACCAACTGAGAATTAGCACATGTGTGATTGACTTCAGTGTTATCAAATATTCTCTTGTTACTCCCTTGAAAGTCCGATGAACTGATCGCATATTATGTTTCGTGTTTTAAAGACATGTTCAAAAAAACTCCATCCTTGATAATTTGCGCTAACCTACAGCGAATTCCTAGTGAATCTCTCTTTATCGGTTTTATAATTCCGAACTTGTCACTCCATTGATTTTCTTTCCAGCTCACTCACTTTTTCTTCTTTGATTAAAAACTCAGCTTAAGTTACTAATTTATAGACACTCAACTGCCCACTCCATATTGAAGTGAAACTCTCCTGCTGTGAGTTGAGACTCGGGTATGGTAATGCGTGCTCGAATATCGACTTCTTTATTGGATGCCAGTTGATCGACAGGAAATTCGACGCCCTGACGCCAATAATTAATGTCACCTTCATAGCGAACCGGCGTTTCGACTTTGAATCGCACAAGTTCTGAAATGCGAGACTCATCAATTGAGCCTAGATCAATATGTTGCAGTTTGAGCAACAATCGAGAATCTTTGCGATTGGACTCAAGCTTAAGCGTTATCGCTCGGCCATCGTATTCTCGGCCACTGAATTTAAGCCGTTTAAGCGTATTAAAACCATCAAAGCCATTAAGATTGATGCAGAAATGCTGGAGCTGTTAGGCAGTGAAGATGGCAACACGGCGATGATCAAAGTGAGCTGGGATGAGAAGGGAATGAAGGTCTATAAGGATGGCTACTTAGCGGATTATGAGTACGGGATTGCCCCTCATGAGATGCAAGAAAACTACGAATTAGCACCTAAGTAACTCGATTCGATTGCAGAAAAGCGCCTTACTTATTAGTGGGCGCTTTTCTTTTGCTCACCAAAGCATGACGAAACTCACACTTTTCTGACAATTAATGACTCGTTGTGCTAGTATGCGCCGCTTGTCTTTGTAATTGATAAAAAACGCATTACCAAAACAGACTTTTCTGTTTACCTGCTTGTAATGACCTCATTCAGTTTGGCCTGACTTGGCTGAACATCTGCATTTTGCTCGGACGCAAAGAGAGTAGTTTTCACTACTTCACTATGTACATTTGAGAGCACCATCTATCAAAGGCCTTTTAGAAACAGCCTAGTTAGCGTGAACTATGTTCTGCGTGAAGGGTTTCGTTTTTCCAAAATCCCCCTGGCGCCAAGTATTGCTTGGTTGCTGACAAGTAAGGAGTCTATATGATGTCTACGGTATCTACATCCGTACCTACATCTCCAGCTGGTAATACAGCTTCGACAGAGAAAGAAGTAAACCATCCATTTCTTTCTTTGGTCATCATGGTAATCGTTGCAGCAATCGCAACCTATTTTATCCCTGCAGGCGAGTTTGAACGAGTGGTCATGAATGGCCGCACGGTTATCGACCCAGACAGCTACACACAATTGACCAGCAACCCAACAACATTAGCCTCTTTTTTCGAATCATTTTTTAAAGGCTTCAAATCCGCTTCTGGCGTGATGGGCGTTGTGGTATTTGTGGGTGGTGCTTTTGGCATTATCAAACACATGGGCTTGTTAGACGCATCCGTTGTTGCACTAACCACTAAGCTAAAGAAGCAAGGCTTGTACGTAATTGCGCCTGTGATCATGACGGCGATTTTCTTCAACGTCACCTTCACCGGTATGCGTGAACTTGATGTCATCTTTATCTCTTTGATGATCCCGATCTGTATCAAGCTTGGCTATGACGCGATTACGGCACTTGGCGTTGTTTTACTGGCAAGTTGTGCCGGTTTCGCAGCCGCTTTGGCTAACCCATTCTTTACGGGTATCGCACACACTATCGCTGAACTGCCTATGTATTCAGGCATGTGGTATCGCTTTATTGTTGGCATGTTCATGTTGCTAACAGGTGCTTGGTATGTACTTAACTACGCGCGCAAAGTTAAGCAAGACCCGACCAAAGGTTTGTTGCACGGTACGGGTTACCACTACGAATCAAACGTTGAAGCTAAGTCTCTGACGGTTCGTGAGAAGCTAGCAGGTATCGCATTCTTAGGCGTGTTCGCATACATGATCTTCGGTACTCTGACGATGGGCTTTGGCTTTACTGAGATCGCAGGTGCGTTTGTGGCAATGGCGATCATTCCTGGCTTGGTGGCAGGATTGTCTCCTAACAAGATTTGTGAATATTGGACTAAAGGTGTCAGCGATGTATTAGTTGCTGTGTTGATCATCTTCTTTGCGCGTTCGGTGTTGACCATCATGGAAGACGCGAAGATTGTCGATTCGATTATCTACTATCTTGCGCAGATCATTTCTGGCAGCTCTAAGCTTGTTGCGGCGGCAGGTATCTACTTCTCACAAGCTGCGATCAACCTGTTTATCCCGTCGGGCAGTGGTCAAGCGGTGATTACTATGCCAATTATCATTCCACTGGCAGATATTGGTGAAGTGACTCGTCAAGTTGCTGCGTTGGCGTCTCAATTGGGTGATGGTATCTCGAATTACATTTATCCAACCAACGGTGGCTTGCTGGCGGTACTGGCGATTGCGAAAGTCCCTTATGGTAAGTGGGTGCGTTTCTTCTTACCGCTATTCTTGTTCTGGTCGGTGGGCGCTCTGATTTCAGTCGTGATTGCTCAAATGATTGAGTTAGGGCCTTTCTAAGGTTTCTGTTTAATCGAATACATGGACAGTTAAGGCTTAACTGAAGCTGTGTGAGTAAATAAGAAGGCAGCGAATTCGCTAATGCCGTTCACTTAA
>NZ_JBFRTR010000249.1:0-209 GCF_041474215.1 Vibrio sp. 10N.222.52.C12 | reverse complement strand
CTCCTTATACGAAGATATTCACGATAAGTGTCCACACAGATTGATATGTTTAAACAGTTAAGAGTAACCTATGTCCCGTTCGTCTAGAGGCCTAGGACACCGCCCTTTCACGGCGGTAACAGGGGTTCGACTCCCCTACGGGATACCATCTTTAAGCACATTTATTTAAGTGTTTTTAAAAATGGTTCATTTTATTGAATCAAGCTCTT
>NZ_JBFRTR010000248.1:0-338 GCF_041474215.1 Vibrio sp. 10N.222.52.C12 | reverse complement strand
GCCTTCAGTTTTTAAAAAAAGCTGAAAGTAAAAGCAAAATTTGCTTGGCGACCATAGCATTGTGGACCCACCTGATTCCATGCCGAACTCAGAAGTGAAACACAATAGCGCCGATGGTAGTGTGGGGCTTCCCCATGTGAGAGTAGGACATCGCCAGGCTTTAAATTTATTTTCACTTTTTTAAAAGTGAAGACAAAAGTTCGACTTTGTCTATTAAATAGACAAGTCACCATAGAGTTCTAAGTTTTCTTAGTATTTTATGTTGACTTTCAAAGTGGAAAGCGTATTATACGCGTCCTGCTTAAGTGCTAAGGCACTGAAAGCGTTCTCTTTTTAGA
>NZ_JBFRTR010000247.1:0-1249 GCF_041474215.1 Vibrio sp. 10N.222.52.C12 | reverse complement strand
CAATTCCACCACCAGGGCAACGCAATCTTGCGAGGCCGATTACTGAAAAGTAAAAACACCATCTCTCAGCGACCTAAGCCGTGAGAACGAGGTGTACTTTAACGGAAGGAAAAAATTCGTCAACAATAAATTTTATCTTTTAATTCAAGTGATTAATTATCGAACTCAAAAGAATAAATTTAGTGCAGCTTGTACGGTTCTTATACTTGGATTTCTAATTTAAACGGACAAATCACTGACAACCATTGATTCAAATACCAATTGAATGCGGTGATTTTATTGTTTTAAACCAAGCAAATGGCGTTTTCATGTGCTTTTCACATTCAACGATTAGAGTTTGAAGTAACTCTTATTAAGAAGTAAACATGTGAAACCACTAAAACGATATCAATATGAGCGCTATGCCGTTCTTTGTAACCTCGCCTACCCTAGAGTTTTTAAGCAGACTCGCTATGGTTTTGACCCTAATGGACAACGCATCATCAAGAACCAGTTTGGTAAAACCATGATTAGAGTGTTGTGGAGTAGCGACAAAGATGAAGTGGTTGTGGTAATCAAAGGATCGCACAGTATCTCAGATTGGCTACTAACCTTTGCTCTATGGACAAGAAGCTGTAAGAGAATTGGGCTCAATTATCGTGTGCATGCGGGTTTCTACCATCTAATGTTTCAAGAGAGCCAGCCAAGTCGTAATGAAGATAAGCTTGGCTTAACCGTTATTGAGCGCTTGGAAGCCACGCTCACACCTCTCATCGAACAAGGAAAAAGAGTGTCTATTACTGGCCACTCTTCCGGAGGCGCTATCGGTTGTGTCTTCGCTGATTACTTTGATCAAAAGTACCCAGGCTGTATTAAACGAATAGTGACTTTTGGCCAACCCGCCATTGGTGATTGGAGCTTTCGAAAGCACTATCGCATGAGTAAGAAGACCTACCGAATTTGCTGTGACATCGACATCGTGACCTTCATGCCACCGGTTCCTTTGCTCTATTGGCATGTAGGTAAAGTGCTTTGGCTTTATAACGGACGAATCTATGAGAACACTCCTACATTAATCCGCCTTGGTCGCTCTATCTTTAGTTGGCTGATAAGACCTTTCTCTTACCACTTGATGAGCAAGTATATCCGTAACAAAGATTTCTTTGATAAGCATTGAAATGGGTACGTAGGAAGCTTTTAGCGGGGCCAGAAACGAAAAAACCAGTCACTAGGACTGGTTTTTTCTGAATTATGGAGGCGCCTCCCGGAG
>NZ_JBFRTR010000246.1:0-208 GCF_041474215.1 Vibrio sp. 10N.222.52.C12 | reverse complement strand
CTTAAAGATGGTGGAGCTATGCGGGATCGAACCGCAGACCTCCTGCGTGCAAGGCAGGCGCTCTCCCAGCTGAGCTATAGCCCCATCTAGGTCGATATTGGTGGGTCTGAGTGGACTTGAACCACCGACCTCCCGCTTATCAGGCGAGCGCTCTAACCAGCTGAGCTACAGACCCAATATCGTCTCTTAACTTTTCTAAACCTAATCA
>NZ_JBFRTR010000245.1:0-355 GCF_041474215.1 Vibrio sp. 10N.222.52.C12 | reverse complement strand
ACTTAGAAAAATTCATTCTATAGATTCAAACAACGCGGATTTTAATAACTCCCGAGCCTTCATATGTTTACGATAAATAATAAAATTGGATTTTATAAAAACAATTTGATCAATAAGAACTTTTGTAAACTTTGAATTACATACTCTAAAAATAAATCTCCCTGATAAACTTGTCATAATTCCAAATGCTCTTCCAATCTTGATTCGCAACACATGGCATCAGCGTGTTGCATATAGACTTCCTATAAAGCCGTTGGGAAGAAGGAGTTTATATTAAAATCAGGAACAAAAAATGAACCAACAACGTCAACTAAGCTGGAAAATAGCAGCTATTCTAGGTACATCTTTTGGCTTT
>NZ_JBFRTR010000244.1:0-454 GCF_041474215.1 Vibrio sp. 10N.222.52.C12 | reverse complement strand
ATTGTCTTAAACAATGCATTCGGACGCGGGATGGAGCAGTTTGGTAGCTCGTCGGGCTCATAACCCGAAGGTCGTCGGTTCAAATCCGGCTCCCGCAACCACATTACAGTTAAGCGCTATCTGTTGTCCAAGGCGGTAAGAGCTGCCCAAGGCAGTAAGAGCAGCGATTAACTAATGCGATACTAGCTCAGTTGGTAGAGCGCAACCTTGCCAAGGTTGAGGTCATCGGTTCGAACCCGATGTATCGCTCCACTTTCTTTTCGAAGAGAGAGGGAAGAATCATTAACTTAAATAATGCATCCGGACGCGGGATGGAGCAGTTTGGTAGCTCGTCGGGCTCATAACCCGAAGGTCGTCGGTTCAAATCCGGCTCCCGCAACCACATTACAGTTAAGCGCTATCTGTTGCCCAAGGCAGTATGAACAGCGAATAACGAATGCGATACTAGCTCAGT
>NZ_JBFRTR010000243.1:0-1794 GCF_041474215.1 Vibrio sp. 10N.222.52.C12 | reverse complement strand
TTAATTACGCAACAAAGCCAAATTAATCCGATATCATGTAAAAATACACACTTCTTTTTAGTTCTGCACGTTAGGCTCCAAAAGTCATAGATTTATAAATCCACACCTTTGTATACAACTCCTCACTATAAAGGTGATCCAAGTTATATTCTATTGAGATAGATAATTTGTTTATTAACATCTAAACAACAGTAGTTGTTCATGATTTACAACCACAATTAACATCAAAGAAAATGTTTGTCTTAGATCATATCAACCTCAACTATGCCTCGTGCCACAGTGCAGTTTTCTGTACATTCATTGTCATATTCTGAAACACTTTCTTATATTTTTTTAAACTTTGTGGAGATTTCTATGTTAGAGCTCTTGATCGGATTAGTGATTACTATCGCTGTTGGTTACTTTATTGTGAAAGGCTATAAAGCGGCAGGTGTATTACTGACAGCTGGCCTTGCCCTACTTCTTATTACTGGCCTTATAGGTCACACAGTCTTACCCGCTAAGGTCGCTTCAACAGGTAACATGGTTACCGACTCACTAGAATTCGTTAAGTACATGCTTCAGTACCGTGGAGGCGGCCTAGGCATGCAAATCATGCTTCTTTGTGGCTTTGCTTCTTACATGACGCATATCGGCGCAAACAATGTGGTAGTAAAACAATTCTCTAAACCGCTTGCTGCTATCAAATCTCCATACGTACTTCTTGTTGCGGCTTACATCGTAGCGTGTCTAATGTCTCTAGCAGTAAGTTCTGCAACAGGCCTTGGCGTGCTATTGATGGCGACCCTATTCCCAATGATGACGGCAATGGGTATTTCTCGTCCAGCAGCGGTGGCGGTTTGTGCATCACCTGCAGCAATCATTCTTTCACCAACGTCGGGTGATGTGGTTATCGCAGCAGAAAAATCAGGTATGTCTCTTGATGTGTTTGCTGTTCAAACGGTACTGCCTGTTTCTATCTGTGCGATCATCGTGATGGCGGGTGCGGCTTTCTTCTGGAACAAATACCTAGATAAGAAAGAAAACACGCCAATGGAAAAAGTAGACGTTTCAGAAATTGAAACGAATGCGCCGGCTTTTTATGCTGCTCTTCCATTCTTACCTATTTTTGGAGTATTTCTATTCAACGGTCGTACCATTCCGGGCCTTTCACTTGATATCTACACCATCGTAGTAGGTTCAATTTTCGTGGGCGCTGTTATCGATTACGTTGTGAAGAAGTTTGACGGCGAAAAAACACTAGAAGACCTAGATTCTTGCTACCAAGGTATGGCCGAAGCATTTAAAGGCGTAGTAATGCTGTTGGTTGCGGCGGGTGTATTTGCTCAGGGCCTAATGTCTATCGGTGCAATTGATAACCTAATCGGCCTTGCTGAATCAGCTGGCGCTGGCGGTATCGCATTAATGCTTATCCTGACTGGTCTAACAGTTGCTGCTGCTATCGCGACAGGTTCTGGTAACGCGCCATTCTATGCATTCGTAGAACTGGCTCCGTCACTTGCTGCGAAAATGGGCTTGAACCCTGCGTTCCTAATCATCCCAATGCTTCAAGCGTCTAACTTAGGCCGTACAATTTCTCCTGTTTCGGGTGTAATTGTAGCGACTTCTGGCATGGGTAAAATCAGCCCGTTTGAAGTCGTTAAACGTACTTCAGTACCAGTAATCTGTGGTCTTATCACGGTGATCTTCGGTACGCTTGTTCTAGTACCAATGGCAGCTTAATTGTCAGTAAAACAGACATGATTATTTGGATATAAAATGCCCTAATAAAAAGGCGCTGAACTTAGTAAGTTC
>NZ_JBFRTR010000242.1:0-280 GCF_041474215.1 Vibrio sp. 10N.222.52.C12 | reverse complement strand
TAGTTTTCATATTCGGTTTGATTGTGTAAAAGCGACCATATAATTCGTGCGTTCTTCGCGGCAAGTGCCACTATCGCTCGGTTCATTCCTCTTCGTTCTAGAACGCCTCGACACCACTGACTTAGCTTATCTTGCTTGTCGCCAAGGTTGGCAATGACTGTCCTTGCCCCGTGAACTAATAGTGTTCGCAAGTATTTGTCGCCGTGTTTGGTTATCCGACCTAAGCGAGGCTTTCCTCCCGTCGAATATTGCTTTGGTACTAGTCCTAGCCAAGCAGAGA
>NZ_JBFRTR010000241.1:0-1291 GCF_041474215.1 Vibrio sp. 10N.222.52.C12 | reverse complement strand
ATCAAAGTAAAACGGGAGACGCTTCGTACCTGGGCACATGAAATCCATCATGTAAAACGAGCCAAACATCGACGTTCTAAGGTAAGAAGACGACGTGAGCGTATGGAAGCCGAAGGCTTAATGCTGCAAATGGACGGCAGTCCGCACCTTTGGTTCGGTGATAAAAAATCCTGTCTTATCGCCATGATTGATGATGCAACCAGTGAGGTTCATGCGGAGTTTTTTCCTTCAGAAACCACCGAAGGATGCCTCAAAGTAATGAAAACTTATATCAAGAAAAAAGGGCTTTTTAAGACTCTTTATGTCGATAGAGCGGGCATCTTCGGTGGACCAAAACGTTGCCACTTCTCCCAGATGCAACGAGCCTGTGAAGAGCTGGGTATAGAAATTATTTTTGCCAATTCGCCTCAAGGCAAGGGTCGCATCGAACGTGCTTTTGATACGTTCCAAGATCGTCTAGTCCCTGAGTTAAGGCTGGCTGGGGTTACTGATATGATCAGTGCAAATAACTACCTACAAAATACCTTCATCCCTGAGTATTGGGCAACGACCCTCACAGTCAACGCCAAATTAATGCGCTCTGAGCATACACCCGTTCCGAAGTACCTCAACATTGACGCGATATGTATTCAAAAAGAATATCGAAAAATCCGTCGAGATCATACCTTCAGTTACGCCAACGCAATGTATCAAATCACCTCCCCATTACGGCACTCTATCGTGAGTCAACAAGTCGAATTACGTAAGCAACTTGATGGTGGTTTTACGGCTTATTTTGCCGACCGAGAGTTATCGATTAAAGAGCTTACTGAGCCTAGCTCTAGGAAAGAATACGGAGAAGAGGTTCAGAAAAAGATCGAGGCTATTGAGCTTGCCAATGAGTTAGGGAATGTTAGAGAAGCGGCCCGACAAAGCGGTTGTTCTGTCAAAAGCATTCACAACAACCGTCAATTACTTGAAGCCCATGGCCCACTTGCTTTGAAACGTCTGTATGGTCAATCACACAACAATAATCGCATCGATGAAAAGACTCGAAATATCGTCATCTCATTAACACTCAAATCGCCTCACCTAACCTCTATTAGGATAAGTGGTGAGATGAGAAAGCGTTTTAACATCTCGATTAGTCACTCAACAGTAAGGAACATCTGGCTTGAAGAAAAGCTGAATACAAGAGAGTTACGGGAGGCACGTGCCGAGGAATCAATTATCGAATAGAAACTAATCTGCAATAGTGGACTACTATGAATAAAGCAGCGACAGAATCCTTCGGTATTTAGACCGTCAACCT
>NZ_JBFRTR010000240.1:0-2682 GCF_041474215.1 Vibrio sp. 10N.222.52.C12 | reverse complement strand
CTATTACAATTAATTTCTTCATTGTATAAATCCTCCTTGAGATAACAGTTCAATTGTAGGATCACTACCACTGTTTGCTTCAGCTGGAGAATCGATATTAAGCCAACGATGAAATGTAGAAGTCTTATGCATTTGAGGCAGCTGTACCTTCTTACTTTTTATTGGTTGAACCAAATTCACTGTCGCGACAATTAACAATTCGGTTCTTCTTCTATCTGTCGAAGATTTTCTAAATGCCGCGCCTAAAATTGGAATATCACCTAGTAGGGGGGTTTTCTGTAACTCTTCCAAGTCAGAGCTACTCATTAGCCCGCCCAGTACGAAACTGTCACCATCACCCAACTCGATCGTCGTCATGGCTCTACGCGTTGCCAATTGTGGAACCTCAATGCCTGCCGCTCGAATATACCGCTCGACTTCGCTCACTTCGGGAAGCAACTGCATACGAATACGCTCTTCGCTCATCACATTGGCCGTCAAACTCAAACGAACACCGAACTCTTTAAACGTAATGTTTATATTATTGTTCGTGGTTACGATTACGGGAATTTCCCCACCGACTAAGAAGCTCGCGGACTCACCGGAAATAACGGTCAGATTTGGTTCTGCTAAAATTTGCGCGACATTTTCATTGCCCAATGCTGTAATAACAGTTGTAAGGTCAGCAGCGTCGAACTGTTGGAATAGAAACTCTCCGACACCCGCCCCCACGCTTGACCAATCAACACCGACTGTCTGCGCAAAATTTTCAGTTACTTGAGCGACCGAGATTTTGACATTAACCTGCTGCGCTGTTGCGACCTCAAGTAGCTCTAAAATCCCATCCCAAGTCATATTTCTAGCAAAAACCATATCTTGTGGTTCTGGAATATCGATAAGATCGGTTTCTATTTCAAGCAATCGAGTCGCTTCATACCTTGCTACTTTCTCACGCCCCAGCAGGGTTGCGACCATCCGGTATATATCATCACGCTGCTGGTTAGAATCAACCACACCGCTTACCGCAACTTGCATTCCGACGGACTCTAGCTTAATGTCTAGCTTTGGATAATGGAGTTTAATCTGGCGACGAACTTGGCTCAGATCCACATCGACGATGATTTTCTCGGACAATAGTAATTTATTGTTTTTGCCATAGATTTCGAGTCGCGCTTGCCCCACTTCTTTCGCAAAAACGACAATTGTTTTTTCATCGATAACATTATAATCGGCTATATCTGGTGCGCTAATAAACACTGTTGTGATCGTTTCATTGAGAGAGATATGCTGTCCTTCAAATTGAGTAATATATCGCTGTGAAGCGAATACCATTGAGTTTATCAACAGCAGATTCATCACTAATAGCCATCTCGTTATCTTTGCTGTTATACCCATTACAGTTCGCCCCCTTGAACGGTCTGACGTCTTGAACCTCTTAACTCCGACACTCCACTATAATTTTCAATAACATTTCTAACGTCAGCATCAATCGCAACTTCATAACTATTACTGCGATACACCTCCAAGTGCATCGTTTTTTCAGCAAGCGACACTCTTGCAATATCTACCGGATCAATCTCAATAATGACAACAGCTTGCCCGGTTTCCTCACCAGCGGATGCCGCCGGCTGAAACGTAGAATCGAGATTACCATCATCACCTTTGCTGCCACTCGACGTACCGAGCACCTTAGCTCGCTTAAGAAGCAAATTAGCATTAACACCATTAAAGCCAATACGTCTATCAAGGTCACCAGACAGATTTTCCACCGGCGAGCTTATTGATAACACATCAACATAAATTCCAGGTCTTATATAATCTAATATTAGGTTAGTACTGCTGACTAATAGTGGGTAAGGCTCTTTACCTTCTGATATAAGCAAATCAATATATCCAGGAGAACCTTTTTTATTTTGGTATTCGGGTAAAACCAAATCACCTTGGGATAAATTTCTATTAAGTAATGTGGCTGGAGAAAAATCTAAATTTACATCAGCCTTAATCCCTTCCCCAATGGCCAAACTCTTAAGAATTTGCTCTCTCTTAACCAAAGAAGCATCGATCGGTTTCCCCTTAACGAGTTGGATGTTTGCTCGCCAGACCTGAACGTATTCTTCAGTTTTTTCAACCGTAGGTTCACTCGTCTTATTTAGGTTCTGATATATTCCATAACCGCCGATTGCAACAGCTGCTACAGCAACAAACAGACTGAGACTTTTTTTCATACAAAACCTCCTGTTACAACATTTTTGAAAATGACCAGAGCAAAACCACTACAGATCGCAACGCCATATGGAATACCTTCATTCGTCGGTTTTAAAGTGCTTAATCCATCCCAAATATTGGAACCATATTTCCCACAAAAATGAAGTAGTAGATAAGTAACAGAAATAACCCCACCAATCAAAATCACCAATATAGTGGCTACAAACATATCGTTCGCTGGTATCGCTAAAGAGAAAGCCAAAATAAGCTTAACATCGCCCCCACCAATAAAATTTGCTAACCAAAAACTAATAAGAACGATACCTAAAACAAAAACAATCAATATCTTACTAAAATCTGAGGTCGTAAACCCTAAAGTAAAAGAAGCTATCGCAATAATTACGACATATAAATTAGGTATTTCTCTCTCCGTTATATCTTTAAAACATATTATCAAACTAAAGAAAATAAGAGTAATAAATGCGGATATATATAACA
>NZ_JBFRTR010000239.1:0-236 GCF_041474215.1 Vibrio sp. 10N.222.52.C12 | reverse complement strand
TCCAAATTGTTAAAGAGCTAGATATTTCAAAAGAAATAACCATTTTTAAAGATTCTTAAGGAAGAACACTTAAAGATGGTGGAGCTATGCGGGATCGAACCGCAGACCTCCTCGCTGCCAGCGAGGCGCTCTCCCAGCTGAGCTATAGCCCCATCTGGAAAAGTATTTCCTACTCTTAACTTATCTAAACCATCAATCTGTGTGGGTACTCATCGAAGATATCTTCGTATAAGGAG
>NZ_JBFRTR010000238.1:0-704 GCF_041474215.1 Vibrio sp. 10N.222.52.C12 | reverse complement strand
CTGTCGATGTGATGCCAGTGCAAAGTGCAGATGGTGCAACAATCACTCAGTTCGTTTATGACGGACAACTTAGAACACTGGTTCAAACAGATACTGGTGAGCAGCGGTTCGGTTTCACTGAAGGGACGCTAGTCATCACCCTTCAAGGTGAAGTGCGTTTTGAACCCAATAGAAATTTAGATCATACGAACAACGAAGACATCGTTAAAACAATCGTAGTGACGTCAAGTGACTTTGATAAAGATCCGGTGACATCTACTGTGAAGTTGACCATCACCGATGGTGATATTCCAACGATTAATACCATTCCAAGCGTCACTTTATCAGAATCTAACCTTACAGATGGCTCGGCAGCAAGCAATACTCCGGTGAGCCAAACTGAGATTATTCAGTTCACCGATCAAAGCGATAATGTCACCAGCTTCCGCATTGATCCAAGCTTATTTAATACCAACGATACACTTAAATCTAATGGGTTGGTCGTTGAGCTTAAAGCCGATCCAAACACGACTGGGGGGTACATCGGCTTTGTGAAAGACGGAGCTAACCCAGAAGTTCCTGTCTTTACGATTAGCTTCTCTACTAGCACGGTGGGTGAGTACACCTTTACTCTGCTTGAAGCATTAGATCATGCTGATGGCCAAGCGAAGAATGACCTGAGCTTTGAACTACCTGTCTTTGCGGTCGACCGTGATGGTGACGAC
>NZ_JBFRTR010000237.1:0-2982 GCF_041474215.1 Vibrio sp. 10N.222.52.C12 | reverse complement strand
ATATACCCGATATATATGATGATATATTTCTCGTTAAGTACTTGTTGTAATTTACTGATAATGACGTATAGTTCGAGTTACTGAATAAAAGTTGAGACAAACTAATATCTCCAATACTATTATCATTTTCACTATCAAATTTTGTGTAAGATACACTTAAGTTATAAATCCCCACATCAAAATTATAAAAACTAGATCCATCGTCAAATAATCCTGTTACTGCCGATATTCTGGACACTTCCCCTAAAGATAAGTGACCACCAACATAATTATAATTATCTTCCCCTGTAATAAACGAACCTGCACCCAGTGCAAAAAAATCCGTAACTTGATAGCTCAATTTCCCATTGGTGAACATTGGACTTTCATAATTATCATAAGCAAAGTTGATGGATTTCTGGTCAAAATCGTCCTCTAGTCCCGTATTCGTCAGGTCTCTTGATAAATAACCGGCTGTAATATGATAATCTAGTTCGCCGGTTTTAATCGACGAAGAGCTTGTATTGACTATCAACCTATCTTCTGTGTAAAACTCTTCACTGCCATCAAATATTCGAATTGTCGCAGTATAAGTACCAAATGGTAGCTCGTTATAGTCAAAGTATTCTTGCCCTGCATCCACATTACGACTTAATAGAACACGGCCTCTATCATCATTAATTTCTAGTCGACCAGATCTTGAAATGTTCAAATATACTCGTCTAGAATTAGAAGATGATTTTTTTACTAGCTCTCTCGTCGATCCAATCGACAACATGTAACCAGAAGTTTTGCTGCCATTTTCTAAAAACTGAGTACTATTCCAAGGGCGTTCTTGGTATTTATACCCGACAGAGAAACGAGTATTACCACCAACATAGTTATACGATGAGTCATCCGAACTGAAACCATTGACATCACTAAAGTTTAGATCATTATGCAAATAGCCATACTTGCCAAAACCTGCATAATTTTCATGTTGATAAGAATAAGACGATGTATAATCAGTGTTGTCGCTATAAGAACCAGATAGATTCAAACCATGTGACATAATGATCGCGTTTTGATCGATCTCTTCTTTTACAAATTTTATTTCTGACTCTTCTATTATCTCAGTTAAGAATTGTGAGTTAACATGAATAATCAATGATTGGCTATCTGGAACATAAACAAAATCATATAAATCAGGTAGTAGACCACATTCACTTCGATAACCTTTACAATCTAGGCTCGATTCAACCCCATTTACCAGTGTTGTTGCCATCGCATCGCTAACATCTTTCTCAATACCAAGTTCATTCGCCAATGCTTGTGCTACAAGTTGTTTTTGTGAAGTGGGAATTCTTACTTCATCACCCGAGATGAAAGCTTCCGAATAGAATAATTTGTTCTTATCAGCCGAGAGAATTAGTGGCATTCTTATCAACTTCTCTTCAAACATATCTTCAAATCCATCTGGAATATTTGCGACGGATTTTGAACTATATATTATGGCCAAGAAAAATATGATAATTAAGTTTAAACCAAACCAAAGTCTAATAAACATTATAGTTGAAGCTCCACATTGAACGTAATACGACCATTGCAATCTAATGGCTCATCACTCGGTATATTTTTATTTGTCACTAATTCAAATTCATTGGTAGAGTTTTCATATTCAGTATTTTTAATATTATTAAATTCAAAGTTTGGTATATCTGAAATATCAGAGTAATGTTTTCTATCGATATAGAGATCGATAAAATCATCATACATAGTCTCACCGCTATCGTTGAGAACACATTTAGAAGTGAACTCTGATATGTTATAACTGTATTCAAACGAATCCCCAGTGCTTGTTGGTATATTCGTTCTAATATAAGAATAAAAACGCCCATTTAGAAAGGTTTCGTTCTCACTATCATACTTCAGTGCAATAAACTCATCAGATAAATCTACATTTATAGAATAGTCATACAAATTCGCTCTATTTATTTTTGTATTTACTGGAAATGAATAGCTTTCATAGCCAAAGCTATTGAAACTAAAAATAACAAGCAATAATAGAAAGAAATAATTTATATAGATATTCATTTTCATCAGCCTCGAAAAACAAGGCACTTAATTAATTAAGTGCCTATCAAATAATGAGATTGTTTCTTATGGCAAAGTTGCAATCATATCAACGTTAACGATAACTTCTGTACCAGCAATATCATCTGGAGTTGAGTGTGCTGTATCGTTAGCAACATACAGTTGAACCGTATCGCCTGCTGAAAGTTGAGTTGAAGCTAAGTAGTCAGCTGCAGTAAGCTCCGTCGCTGAAATGTTATCGCCGACGACAATGTTAGACTGTACTTCACTCATTGAAGCTGGAAGCACATTTACTTGTGATACCGTCCAGTTAGCTGGAGTTAAAGCCCCAAGCACAGCCCCCGTGTAGTCATGCGCTTCCAAAACAACTGGTTTAGTCGTTGCGAACGTACCGTCAGCGTTCACCTGTAACGTACCAACAAAAGAAGCAGGGTCTTCACTACCGCCCGCACCAGTAACAAGGATGTCACCGTTGGATACAAAACCAGGAACAAAGCCGCTGAATACTACAGAACCAATAGAGGTATCGCCAGGTGCAGCAAAAGCCGGAACAACAGTAATTGCAGACAATAATGTAATGAGTGTTAATTTTTTCATTTTATTTCCTTTAATATAATATAAGCATTGCGTTAGCCTCTTGCTAAACAACAGGCATATAATATTAAAATAACTACGCTTTAGGTTAGCACGTTGAAATTATTTATAGTTAAATATGCCTAGTCGATATATCGCCGACTAGTTCATTTATCTAGGGAATAAGATCTGTACAATAAATACTTTCAGTTACACTAAATTGGATATCATAATAACCATTATCAAACTTTGAGAAAGGTGTTTCAATTGGATATGAGAAGGGGTAACGCTGGTGACTATCTGAGTTATAAAAATGAGCATCATAACTATTTTATTATATTGCTTTATATAATATCT
>NZ_JBFRTR010000236.1:0-653 GCF_041474215.1 Vibrio sp. 10N.222.52.C12 | reverse complement strand
GCTTATTATCCATACAAGCATTTAAGAGTGATTCGCAACGCTTGGCGCTTTCGCTTCGCTCAAGTATAGCCAAGCGCTGCTCACACCTTAATGCGGCTACATGGATTCCCCCGGTTGTCAAACATCCGCTAAACTTATGTTGATGGGTTTTGGACTGCCGCTCTACATTCGGCCTACTTATCGACGATTCGCATACGTCGTGGCCCTGATGACTTTGCGCGACTGCGGTGCCTTATTCGTTAGATGACATCTAGTGTGTCCGCCGCATTAACAGGCTCTCCGCAAGTGGTCTTAACCTATCTCCATCATTAGCGTCTGCAATGACCCGGTGGGTTTAACTCTCTATGCTGCTTAGGTTTCTACTTAAGCAGCATAGTTTTCATATTCTGTTTGATTGTGTAAAAGCGACCATATAATTCGTGCGTTCTTCGCGGCCAGTGCCACTATTGCTCGGTTCATTCCTCTTCGTTCTAGAACGCCGCGACACCACTGACTTAACTTATCTTGCTTGTCGCCAAGGTTGGCAATCACGGTCCTTGCGCCATGAACTAATAGTGTTCGTAAGTATTTATCACCGTGTTTGGTTATTCGGCCTAAGCGAGGTTTTCCTCCTGTGGAATATTGCTTTGGTACGAGTCCTAGCCAAGCAGAGA
>NZ_JBFRTR010000235.1:0-3952 GCF_041474215.1 Vibrio sp. 10N.222.52.C12 | reverse complement strand
AAGGTGAGGTATCCTTTGAAGATCAACCAAATAAAAATATTGAACGGGTTTTCATTCTCTATAATTCGTTTCTAAGTTAGGTTATTGTCAATTTAGAGCTACTTTTATTAACCATTTTGTTATGATACCAAGCCATTGAAAATTATTATTCTGATAAAAATATGCCCGATAAACCATCGGGCAGAGGAGCAGTTGAATAATTAGAAGAAGCCTAAGGGATCAATGCTATGGCTTACGATGATATTTTTGGTATTTTGGTAATGATCGAGCATCATTTTGTGTGTTTCTCGACCAATGCCGGATTTTTTGTAACCACCAAATGCAGCGTGAGCTGGATACGCGTGGTAGCAGTTGACCCAAATTCGTCCAGCTTGGATATTTTTCGTCATATGTGAAATCAGATTGTTATCACGTGTCCATACCCCTGCACCTAATCCATACTCAGTACCGTTAGCGATAGCCAGTGCTTCTTCAGAGTCTTTAAATGTTGTAACAGCAACGACTGGACCAAAGATCTCTTCTTGGAAAATACGCATCTCGTTAGTTCCTTTGAAGAGAGTTGGCTCGACAAAGTAGCCATTGTCTTCATAACTCTTGCCGCCAATAAGTAATTCAGCGCCTTCTTCATGACCAAGTGCGATATATTGACGGATTTTGTCAAACTGCTCTCTTGAAACCTGTGATCCGACTTGTGTATCGGTATCGAGCGGGTTTCCTTGTTTGATCGTTTTCATGCGAGTCTGTAAACGCGAAATGAAGCGATCGTAAATAGATTCTTGAATCAGAACTCGCGAAGGGCACGTACAAACTTCACCTTGATTGAAGAAAGCCAGTAGTACGCCTTCGATACACTTATCTAGATAGCTGTCTTCGTGATCAAATATATCAGCCATAAAGATGTTTGGAGACTTACCACCTAGCTCGACTGTTGATGGGATCAGGTTATCAGCGGCGCACTTAAGGATATGTTGTCCAACTTCAGTCGAACCAGTAAAGGCGATTTTTGCAATTTTTTTGTGTGTTGCAAGCGCTTGACCCGCTTCTGAACCATAGCCATTAACGATATTTATTACACCAGCAGGTACGAGATCTTCGATGAGTTCCATTAAGAACAATATCGATGCAGGAGTTTGCTCTGCTGGCTTCAAGACAACGCAACAACCTGCAGCCAGAGCTGGTGCTAGTTTCCAAGCCGCCATCAAGAGTGGAAAGTTCCATGGAATAATTTGTCCGACAACCCCAACAGGTTCAGGAAAGTGGTAGGTCATGGTTTGCGAATCCAGCTCTGAAGCAGAGCCTTCTTGGGCTCTAATGCATCCAGCAAAATAACGGAAATGGTCGACTACCAGAGGAATATCAGCGGCGAGCGTCTCGCGGACAGGTTTCCCGTTATCCCAGGTTTCAGCAATAGCAAGCATCTCAAGATTCTGTTCAATACGATCTGCGATCTTTAGTAGTATGTTCGAACGCTCAGTAACTGATGTTGAAGCCCAATCGCTTTTTGCACCATGTGCAAAATTAACTGCTAAATCGATATCTTCTTGAGTCGAAGCCGGAATTTCGCAAATTACTGAGTGGTTGATTGGAGAGGTGTTCGTAAAATACTTTCCATGTTTCGGTGCGATCCATGCTCCTCCAATGAAATTTTGATATTGTGGTTTGAAATCAACAATTGAGTTCTCAGTTCCAGGTTGTGCGTATAACATTGTCAGTTCCTTTTTTAAGATTCTGTGCATTATTATCTACTTGCCCAGAAAAAATAAAATAAGAAACCTCGTCCATAGATTTAGTTATTTTTAAATTTAACCACATAAACTCAATGGTTTATGTGTAAATGGTCGCAGTTAAAGTCCTAAATGTAAGGGGTATGTGTCGTTTTTCTAATGGTATTGAATCTATGTAGACCAACTCAGTTAATATGGATAAAAAGCATTACCTCCATTGCATGGTAAGCAAATAGGACATATATATCCTATTTTCTGGACGTAATAGTGAGGTCTTTTTTATAATCCCATGATATTTATCGTATTTTTTTTATTGGTGCAATTGGTTTCATTATTTTATTTTAAACATATAACGTTAACATATGAGGGACGAGAACAATGAACTAGAGGAATACAAAGTGTATCAAGAACTGAGCCAACTACTAGATGATATTGGGTATGCATTTGATAAGCATGAACTGAAAATATGTACTATCAGAGCTCAAAAAAACAAAGTAATAAAAGCGATGCTTGTAACGGCAAAAGAACTGAATTTTGACATCTCGTCAAACCTGTCGAAAAGCGTATTGTCGGCAATAGTTAGTCAAGACGAAGTTAGCGAGCAACAAGCTATTAGCGTTTTGACGAAATATGTACTTGGCGATAATACGGTCCGAAAAGAAATGAGAGAGAGCCTTTTCCTTGCTATGGTGAGGGAAAGCGAAGAGTTTCACATTGTTATGCTACTGAATGGAGAAGGGGTTAATCGTGTTATCTGAAGAAATGCTCCATGAAA
This sequence comes from Vibrio sp. 10N.222.52.C12, assembly GCF_041474215.1. Classification (NCBI taxonomy): domain Bacteria; kingdom Pseudomonadati; phylum Pseudomonadota; class Gammaproteobacteria; order Vibrionales; family Vibrionaceae; genus Vibrio; species Vibrio sp. 10N.222.52.C12. The sequence continues at coordinate 1,453 of NZ_JBFRTR010000235.1, read as the reverse complement.
GAACTAAAGAAGCACTGCGATGTGCGCGTTTGCTTGAACTTGATACTTCAAAGCAATTTATTAAAATATGCATGAGCGCTTGTGTGGCAGATACTCGTATTCATATTAATAATATTGGTGAAGTTCTCAGTAATTCAATTGCTTACCCAAGTAGACTCTTATCTGGTGCATATGAAACCAGTGAACTTCATCAGTCGATAACCCCTGTCCTAGATAAACTTTCTCAATAGTATTTTATCGGTGGTAAAGATGGTTATCCTGAGGTCAATCAAGAGTCGTCGTTTGGTCCTGATCTGACAGTTTTGTTTTTTAATCGGCGCTTGTCAGATTGAACCTAAGGAAGATTATTTTCACTCAGTTCCATTTACTAGCTAACAATGTATCAACTGAATGTTGGTGGCAACTTATTTCCCTTTGATGAGTAACCATGTTCATTCGTCTTGAGTTTTTGTCGTTATTACCTGTTTTTACTTGTCCATGTTGTCAGGGCTTTTAGCGTCTTGTAAACAAATCAGTCGACTTTGTTTCTCTTTTCCTTCTTGTATCTAGTTGCACATTCTCGTGTCACTAGGTCTATCACTTTATACTTCATTGACTTTTTCGAAGTGGGTTAAGTAATGTTGTTAGCGCCTTATTATCATCGTCACTGACATTAACGAGGTTTAACTTAGCGCTAAGGACCTCCTATCGATCCACATTGATAACGAGATTTGGCTTTCGCCAAGTCATCCGTGTTTCTTGGCTTTCTAGGCGCCCCAATCAAAGACTTTAATGTCTTCAGATTCGATGGTGTATGACGAATATTAAAACGAGATTAAGTGTGGTGTGGCGTCGTTGAACGCTTGCAGATACAAGCGTGGGCGGGGATAGATAAACTTTTTAAATGTTGAATTGATGAGGGCTCTAGAGCGAGAGTTACCTATTTTGTCTTGGATTGTGGATTAAGAATCTCAATTAATTCGGGTAACTCCCTTCTTTTAAACTAAGAAGTTAGGTTCAACGAAAATTTAAATGATTAAGCCCCACCAGTCTGTGTCGTTTTGCGATATTCTGTGGGTGTCATGTCGTAAAACTTTTTAAACAGCGATCGAAAATGGTTTGTGTCACTGTAACCGACCTGCTGGGATATTTGTTCTATATTTAGGCGCGTAGTGTCCAATTTTTCTCTAGCGAATGCTACTCGAATACGTTGTATGTAACTCATTGGAGATTCGCCAGTTGCTGCTTTAAAGCGACGTTTCATTTGTCTTTCACTCAAAAAGATTTTTTCTGCACACATAGCGACAGAGAGTCTGCTAGGGTCTTCATTATGCATCCATTCTTGTAATCGATTAATCAAACCGTCACTGTGCTGTTGGTATTGAACAAAACTTGTTAAAAAAATTCGCTTTATTTTCGAAATATCGCCTCCCAAATATTGTTCACATTTTATTCTTTGGGCGGTGCCCAACAG
>NZ_JBFRTR010000234.1:0-537 GCF_041474215.1 Vibrio sp. 10N.222.52.C12 | reverse complement strand
TAACAAACGACTATGGCGTCAATGATTAATTTTTGGCTGTGTTTTCATCCCACATGGCGCCATCTCTGAGCATAGAGTTAAGTGTCACAACCATCTTTCGTACGCACGCGATTATTGCGACTTTTTTAGGTTTCCCAGCAGCTAAAAGTCGAGCATAAGTCGCTTTGAATATGGGGTTACATTGCATGGCTGACATCATCGCCATGTATAAAACGGTTCGTACTTGCGCTCGACCGCCTTGGATCACGCGCTTACCTTTGTAGCGCCCACTTTCGCGTGTTATTGGAGCGACACCAATCAGTGATGCTGCTTGTTTATTCGTGATGTAACCAAGTTCAGGTACGTTGCTAATTATTGATGCAGCGGCAATGTTTCCTATTCCTGGGACGCTTTGCAATATTGTGTTTTTAGCTTGGTATTCAGGGCTATCTTCAATGAGTTTAACGAGCTTTTCTTCTAACTTGGTGATTTGATTTTTTATCGTGGTTAGCATTGGTTTGATAGTCGGATGGAGAGAGGCGGGAAGTATCTGGATTC
>NZ_JBFRTR010000233.1:0-2925 GCF_041474215.1 Vibrio sp. 10N.222.52.C12 | reverse complement strand
GCTTATTATCCATACAAGCGTTTAAGACAGATTCCCAACGCTCGGCATTTTTAGTTTGAATCAGCTTTAGTGTTTAAGGTGGCAAGGTTTTAGGTTGGGTGGTGGCGTTGCTCACTACTTAACGCGGCGTTATATGCTTCAAGGATGATGATGAAAAAAGTTGTACTTTCAATATATTGCTTAATGGCGTTTAGTCAGGCTAATGCTGACGTCAAGCTAGACTTTCCCTTCAAGAAAAAGTTTGAAGTGTATGAGATTAGCGGGAATAGTGTTGAAGAAATTGAGCGTTCATTTAACGCTAGACCTGAGTTTCTCGTAAATGAAGGCTTTGACGGTTACACCGCGTGGAAATACGACTTCCATACGGATGATGATTCTTGCGAAATTCATGAATTTGAGCTTGAAGTTACCTATACACTTCCGAAGTTCGAAATGCCTAAGACTTCAGATGAGTCAGCTGAGGAGTTTCGTCCATATCTTGAGAAGCTCTATCGTCATGAACAGATTCATTGTGCGCTTGCAGTTAAGTCGATGCACGAAATGTATTTAGCCTTCAAACGAGGGCAGCGTGGAGGGTGTAGTAGCGCAAATGATAGAGTCATTGAGCTTGAAGGTGATTTGGTGGAAAGTAATGCTCTGTTTGACGTTTATACGTCGCATGGAGAAATTGAATTAGCAGAGTCTCCTTTTGGTGAGGGGCCTTACTTGAAAATATGCGAAATACCTTTCGCGCCAATGTCACCACGCATATAACAATAAATTTAAGAGTGATTCACAACGCTCGGCGCTTTCACTTCAAGCAAGTTTAGTGTTTATGGCGCAATGCTTTAGGTAGGGTTGTTGGCGTTGTTCACACCTTAATTTGGCGTTATGTTTTTTGAGGTTGTTTTAAGTGAATCAGGATATTTATGAAATGGAGCATCGTTGTGTTGATCGTCACAATGAGCTTGCAGAGCATATTGATCGCATAAGTCAGGAGCATGCACGAATGCAAACGGATCAGAATGTTGCGATTATAAAAGAGGTTGTCTCACACGTTTATGGCAAGGCAAACTCATATAGTAATGTGATTATTGCTGCTGGTTATGTAGGTTTCTTTACTCTTTGGTCAAGCATTAAGACAGATTTACCTGACTGGGCTGTTTTGTCATCAGGGGCGTTAATCTTATTGTCATTGATGGTATTCATCGGATTTGAGTTATATAAGATGATTAGCAGTGCCCTCCAAATGCGTAAAATTACGACTAGGCTTCAATCACCGACGGTTGATACTTTGAAGGAAATTCAGAGTATCGAACAGCAAGTAAATTTACATAATGCTAGAGTTTGGATTTTTACCATCGTGCCTACAGTAATATCTGGCTTTTTGGCTGGGTTGGTACTCCTAATTAGTTTTCTGATTGAGTTTTTGTCACCATATTTACAACAAACCTAACAAACGCTTCAAGACAGATTCGCAACGCGTGGCATTTTTACCTTGCGTTGATTTTAGTGATTAAGGTGGTGTGCGGAAACACCGTATTGCGTTGCTCACCACTTAAGCGGGCGTTAAGTTGCAAAGCGTAAACTGACAATTAGGTATTTATGATAAGAGAAATAAGAATTTCCTCTTTCGAGAGCTATGTAAGTGAAGTAACCAATACAAAAAAAGAAATGTGGTTTAGAGGAGTTACAAACAAAAACTACTCATTGATTCCAGGATCTGTTCGTTGTTCATTAGACGGTTGGCAAGAAGTCAGTGCTGTGTTGGACTTTATGGCTGCCTATCAAAACTATCACGATAAAGTCGAGAACTCGTGGGAACTCTATAGTCTCATGCAGCACTATGGCTTTCCAACACGTTTGTTGGACTGGTCAACATCAATGCTTATCGCATTATATTTTGCACTTGATGGCGAGCCTAGCATTGATAAAGAAGGAAACTACATAGACAGAGTTGTTTGGGGTATGACTACTGGCATGCTTAATAAGCTTAACTTTCTAGAGCGTAGAGTTATTCCAACTGCTATCGGAAAAGGAAATACTAAAAAAGAAGGAGAAAACTATTTACCAAGCCCACTAAGGAAGGAGGAGGGCGATAATTTTGATTTCGAGTTTAACCCACTTGCGATAAGAATGCCCTTCACAAATAAACGTGTTCATGCGCAAAAAGGTTGTTTTACTGTTCATGGAAGCAACCCAAAAGGTATCGAAGACATTATGTATGAAAATGGACTTGGCAATGAGTTAATAAAGTTCGTATTTAATGAAGAAGCGGCAGTTAATATCCGAAATACACTTCATAAAATGGAAATTAACGAAGATGACATCTATCAAGATTTAAACTCATTATCTAAACGAATTATTCGTAAGCGGAAAATTGAACAAGCAACTTAACAAACGCTTCAGGTGGGATTCGTAAACGCGTGCCGAACTCGCTTCGCTCAAACATGACACACGTGTACTCACCCCTTAAGCGGGCGTTATGTAACAAAAGGTAATGGTCAAAATCACTGTGATTTCAGTTATTTTGACATCTATTGATGCCCATTAATTTGGTATAGAATAAAAATGTATTAAATGATGGAGGGTATCATGGCCAAGCAAGAGTATTGTTCAATCAAAGGATTTGAACCAAGTAATAGAACAAAAGAATATATCGAACAAATGGAGCACATTACTGATATGTCTTCGGTGCTGGAGAAGATCCTGTTTGCTATTCCCTTCTTCCAAATTTTTGCAGGTAGAGATTCTTACAAAGGAGTAGCTTTAGCATCTGCTTCTTATAATGTTTCAACGTATGATTGGCAGTTGTATGAAAGTGCAGTAAAAGCGATTGCTCCAATTGAAAGAGAACGCTTAGAAAATGTAGCTATGAGAGCAATGTTAGACACAAGTGGTGAGGAACGTAAATTTTGGGAGTGTGTATACAATGCATTATAAAGC
>NZ_JBFRTR010000232.1:0-2269 GCF_041474215.1 Vibrio sp. 10N.222.52.C12 | reverse complement strand
GTTATATATAAAGTAATATGCAACTAATATTTTGGGTGAATCATTTGTTTTGAAATTGTTAATCAATTATCGGTTGAATAATATACTCACTTGGTTAGACTTTAACCGTGAAAGCAATGGTTTAACAAAGACTTATTTGCTTTTATTATCTCATTTCTTTTTGGATTTTTTAGTTAGTTTGGAGGCGCAAATGAAACATTTCGATTTTATACAGCATATTTGCGCGTCGTTTGATCCGTGTACTGACATGGTGACTGTTATGTCACAAACATCAGCCATGGCCGATCGAAACACCCAAGATAAACCTAACTAATAGATCCGTACCCTTATTTGGCTGCGGAAAAATAGCAGCTAATTGAGAAGCCCTCATACTATTTAACACGCTATTTTTCCTCAGTTTATTTTACAACTGGAGAGTTATTATGCGTCACTCAGTATACTTAAAACTAGCAACAGTCCTTATCCGTGCAGACCTTCGTCGTGAAGAACGTGAATGGCAACGAAAAGTTCGTCGTAGTTCATACGATCTACCATGGAACAATACTCATTTATTGAGAGATATTGGCCTTGAAGCCGATGGTCGACCAATTGGTTTTTCTGAACCTGAAGTCGTTACGATTGAACGTCGAGTTCGTCACCTTCGTCGAGTCTTAAGCGCGCGAATACCGACGTAATCTTGTGGGGTGATAGCGCCTTTCACCCCTTAAGATAAATATCAGCGATAGTTGTGGCGTCGGAAGTGCAAGCTTTTGAACTAGAACTGGCCAAAAAAGAGAAGCACTTGCTTCTCTTTTTTGCTTTTTTAAGCCGTTATGTGTGCTTTTTTAAGTCGTTATCTAGTAAAGAAAAAGAGTTCTACTACGCTTTATAGAGCAAGGGAGGCTGGCTATGCAAAAGCATCAATTAGACATGTGGTTACATGGAGAGCACAAAGACTCGTATCAAACACCAAAGGTATACGTTATTGGCTGTTCCGATATCTCGGAATATCTATTAGCAGTGGAATATAAACACAAGCTAGAACCGGTAAAGCAAGACGGTGAGCCGCTTCACTTTGGATCCTTGGATCAAGTGAAAGAAGAGTTACTCCGGCTCGGCTTTGAAAAGGCGTATCTTCGCTTACACAACGCCTATGATGAGTTTGGTAATGAGCCAAGCCAAAGCTACTGTGATATTGAACTGGCGCTCAAACCTCATTAGAACTCGTTTCTTACTACCGACGGTTGATAACACACTGATCATCCTATCTTTGAAGTGCGTTAAGCGACCTATGCGTAGTGTGTCGTCAGCAATTTGTGGGTGAATTGAGTTCTTAGGTAAAAACCACGCGGTTTAGTCTTGATGGGCTTTCCACTTGCACCGTAGGCTTCCGTTAACACTCGGCTGTTGGCGGCTTTTGGTCGTAGATGCAGCGCTTCACCGTGCCTTGCTGTTATTTGTTCAACATTGCCTAACACGATCAATTCCATCAGTTCTTCCCAATCCCTTTTTAGAAGCTCGTTTTCAGCCTCGCTTGGTGTCCATAGCAAAGGGGATCCTACATGCCTCTCTGCTAGCGGGATCTCTCTTTCTCCCTCGACAGGGATCCACAACACCTTAGACAGCTTGTTTCGAACGTGGCTGGTTTCCCAAGTTATGCCTTGCACACCCATCAAAGGAGCAACACACACAAAGGTGGTTTCGAGTGGCTTGCCAGAGTAGCTAATCGGAATGCTTTTTAGCTCGATACCGAGCTTGGCAAAATCTTGTTCTGGCTTACTGCCTGCAGGTGCACCCAAGTGCCATTCCAATAGCTGCCCAACCCAGCCTTTATCACGCTTAAGGTCGTTTGGCATCACCATCTCAGCTTCGTCAGCGAGCTCTTTAAAGGTCATTCCGGCGATGGCATACGCGCGCTCTAACAGCTCTTGTTGTGTTTGTGGTTCTGGTTTCATAATAAAAGGCATGATCAAAAAAATGATTTTATCAGAAGTTATCACCAAATGACGACTGGTTAAGAAATGATCTCCTTGCGAGAGAAGGGATCAAACTCAGGGTTATCCACAGGACATAAAGGTAATTAATTGAAATATTAATTTAGTGGATAAATAAACAGGGGTTTATGGTGGATAAAATGCTTGCCAAATGGGGTTCAAAATGAATCTTTCACTTAGTAGTGTGGATAAACATCGGAGTGGTTGATCTTTAACCATGTCAGGTTTCTGAAAGATCTTTTACATTTCTAATGTTTTTTAAAACTAGAATGTTATTTTAATTTACTGATTTATAT
>NZ_JBFRTR010000231.1:0-289 GCF_041474215.1 Vibrio sp. 10N.222.52.C12 | reverse complement strand
TTTGCGCACTATCGAGAGCTGCGAAGTATTGAAGTGACAACGACCACGATCAACCGAGAGCATGCCTATCTCAGAGCAATGTTCAATGAATTAAGTCGGTTAGGGGTGATTGAGTTCGATAATCCGCTCATTCAAATTCGTCAATTCAAAGAGCGTGAAAAAGAGTTGAGGTATTTGGAGCATGATGAGATCGCAAGGTTATTGGATTCTTGTCAAACAGTCAGCAATCGGTCTTTGGTGTTTATCGTGAAAATTTGCTTAGCCACAGGGGCTAGGTGGGGAGAGGCGG
>NZ_JBFRTR010000230.1:0-1761 GCF_041474215.1 Vibrio sp. 10N.222.52.C12 | reverse complement strand
TTTGCGCACTATCGAGAGCAAAGAAGCATTGAAGTGACGACGACCACGATAAACCGAGAGCATGCCTATCTTAGGGCGATGTTTAACGAGTTGGAGAGGTTAGGGGTGATTGAGTTTGAGAACCCGCTGAGTAAAATTCGTCAGTTCAAAGAGCGTGAAAAAGAGTTGAGGTATTTGGACCATGATGAGATCGCAAGGCTATTGGGTTCTTGTCAAACGTTCAGCAATCGGTCTTTGGTGTTTATCGTGAAAATTTGCTTAGCAACGGGTGCTAGGTGGGGAGAGGCGGAAAGCCTAAAGCCCTCACAAATCAAAAATAATCAGATCACGTTTTTGAATACCAAATCATCCAAGAATCGCACCGTACCGATTAATCAAACGCTTTATGATGAACTCACCGCTCTTGAGTCTATCAGTGAAGAGAGGATGTTTTTAAACAGCTTATCGGCTTTTCGAAAGGCGGTTTCAGAAGCAAATATTGACTTACCGAAAGGGCAAATGACTCACGTTCTACGTCATACCTTTGCGAGTCATTATGTGATGAGCGGCGGCAATATTGTGAAGTTAAGAGATGTACTGGGTCATAGTGAAATCACAACAACCATGCGTTATGCGCATCTAGCCCCTGAACATTTAGAAGAGACTTTGATGCTGAATCCTTTGAATCAGCATCAAAACCCGACTGATTCTTAACTCGTTTGTCCCAGAGCATAGCAATCCCAGAGTATTGCGGCATAACACGTCTCTGGACAAAAGCACGTTAGAGTATGGATTCTAACGAGCCAAAATTGGATTAGAAAAAGTATCTTTAAGCCTTAAATACTGTTATGTGCGTTCGTTAAGTTTGGACGTAAGGATATGGTTTTCCCATTGACCTGCAATTTTTAAGTACTTCCTAGCGACACCTTCTTTCTCGAAACCTAGTTTAAGCAGCACTCTTTCACTCGCTACATTATGTGGCATGTAAGTCGCCATTATTCGGTTAAGACCAACGATATCAAACATGTAACCTATCGATGCTTCGAGTATTTCGGTCATATAACCTTGACCTTCAAACTTTCTAGAAATGGAGTAACCTAAAAAGCAGGCTTGAAAAACACCGCGAGCTATACCTGTGAAACTGCAAACACCAACAATTTCGCCTGCATCTTTATCCAAAGCTACAAACTTAACTTCACTACCTTTCTCAAACGCAGACTCACTGTTTTTACACTGAGACAGCCAGTTGTCTAAAGTATAAAATTCATCTGTACGAAGTGGTGACCATGGAGCTAAATGCTCACGATTTTCGAGTTGGTATGCAAGCATATCTGAAGCATGCTTACTGGACATCACTTCAATTCGAGTCCTTGCCGTATCTATCATTTTTCCTCCGAGCACATAACGCTTATTAGTCGACAAACTGTCGTCTTTTTCTTCTATATAATGCACTCTTAACCATATTGGTTCAATTAACAATCAATAAGTTAAAGTAAGACAAGGGATACTAAGCTGCAAAATGTCGCCTAAAAACGGGAACGCTAAGTTCTCAACTCAAGTGGATAAGTTTGAATAGGTCAAACTCAGATTAACAAGATATGAATGAGTAAAAGATCTAAAACTAAATGGGGCAAAAGTGAGTCAGAAAATTCCGAGTGCTTAAATGAGTCTAACTTATAGAATTGTAGCTAAATAAAATACCGAAATAGACGGAAATACGAGTTGTTTGGTTTTTTGATGACCATAACGTTCTGTTTTTATTGTTGGTTTTGTAGAATTCCA
>NZ_JBFRTR010000229.1:1750-2700 GCF_041474215.1 Vibrio sp. 10N.222.52.C12 | reverse complement strand
TCATCAAACAGCATCACTTCCGGATCAACCGCTAACGCTCGAGCAATTGCCGCTCGTTGTTGTTGTCCACCGGATAAATGACCTGGGTAGTAATCTTTGCGCTCATACAAGCCTACTTTTTTAAGTAGTAGTTCTGCATTTTCAATCGCTTGAGCTTTAGGTACACCTAATACGTGAACGGGTGCTTCGATAACATTTTCGAGAACGGTCAGGTGAGACCAAAGATTGAAGCCTTGAAAAACCATCGCTAAGCGTGAACGGATACGCTGTACTTGTTTTTCGTTGGCAGGAACAGATACGCCTTGGCGGTTGTTTTTCATTTGAATTAATTCGCCATTAACCCAAATCTCGCCTGCAGTTGGTGTCTCTAAAAGGTTGATACATCTAAGGAAAGTACTTTTACCCGACCCTGAAGATCCGATAATCGATACAACATCGCCTTTATGCGCAGAAAGTGAAATTCCCTTTAAAACTTCATTTTGACCAAACGTTTTGTGTAGATCCTTTATGTCCAGCGCTGGTACATCTTTCATGCGCTTTCTCTCCCAAGTTTGTGAAAATGCAAGGTACTCCGACCTTTTCATGCGATACAAACTAGCACCACACGAAACAACATGCAACAAATTATTAACCTGATAAATTGGAATAAATAGCGATTCACTCTGACTTATTATGCAAAAGGTAGCGTTTTCGCCTCAATTTAATGAATGAGTTCTATCAATAAGCTGCAATTACACCCCTTACATTGTTTAAATAAAGTTAATCAAAATGAGATTCACGTAGCTTGATGTCTCACAAGAAAAACAAGTTTTGTGAACTTAGATACGCCGAGATCTGCAAAATATAATCTGCACGCTCAACACTACATACACACCGTAAGGCACAATTATTTTAAGGTTATTACATTGTAAGCATTTCACTCGGAACAGTTGGGAAGCAAGTAATAGTGA
>NZ_JBFRTR010000229.1:0-1046 GCF_041474215.1 Vibrio sp. 10N.222.52.C12 | reverse complement strand
GGGAAGCAAGTAATAGTGAAATAACTCAGTAAGAATTGAGTATTGAACTCGAGCCATGACGACAAAGGCTCGAAGAAGATAGGTAAACGTCAATTTGTGAAAACTAATTACACGATTCATCAATGGGAAGTTAATGAATCGCTGCGTTTTGTAGCTTTCTTTCACATATACTCATAAAGTGATCAAGATCAATCACCCTAAAGGGTAAGCTTGTTAGACTCCTCAGCAAAGAATAAGGCATTAAAAATGCCAAACATTTCTTTTAACTTAGCTGCATAAAGCACAGCAAAACCGTGCAACATAATGTTAATGAGTTATAACTAAGAAATAACGCAATTACGCAATTACGCGAACTTATAGAATTCAATTTTAGAATTACTAACATAAAATATGAGGAATCTATGTCAGACGTTGTGAACAATGCGAACTCTGAAGTAGAAGAGAAAAGCTATAAAGAGCTACACCGCCCTGCTTCTGAATTTGAGAACCGCTCAGATTATCTAGATCACGAACTTCAAATCATGAAGCCTCGCCGCTTTGGCCTAAACCTTCCTGGCCGTGACTTCCGCTTTGAACTAGAAGACCTTGTTCCTGCACTGGCTGGTACCATTGGTATCATCGCGATGTACTCTGCAGTAATGATGTCTTGGGCTGAAGGCCTAACTCAAGCTTGGGATCACGTAAACCTTGGTAAAGACTTTGCGATTGAAGTCGCTCGTGTAGAAATGCTTATCCCTGCACTGCTGTTCTGTATCCTTGCTTCTGGTTTCTTTAACCCTAAAGCTAACCTTGCCGGTAACCACGGCCCAATGATTCCTCTTATTGGTACCATCGCTCTTGCTGGTGCTCACCCTCTTGCATTGGCAATCCTTATCGGTGTCTTCGGTCTTATCCTAAGCTTCCTAAAAGGTGGGTCTAAACTTGTTAACCTTACCTCTGAAGGTACGGCGGGTGGCTTGCTCATCTTCTTGGGTCTAACCGGTACAATGAGCCAAATCAACTCAATTCAAGCTTGGGCTGTTGGTCTTCAGTCTGACACTGTCGCT
>NZ_JBFRTR010000228.1:0-741 GCF_041474215.1 Vibrio sp. 10N.222.52.C12 | reverse complement strand
CTTAAGGTTCTGTCTATGTTGAACCTCAAGCTGATTTGATCAACAACGCCGTGTTGCCCCAAAAAATCATGAAAGTGGCTAAACATGGTAAAATTAATTTTATATATTTCATATAAGATATCACCATAGGTTTTATATTATTTAAAGATTTACGGTGATCTTTTTAAATATATTTTTCATAGCAATAGGTAGTGACCAAAAATAATTTAGATAATTTTGGTCACCATATGTTATTTAAATTTTTATAAAACAGCTTGAACTATGTCATTTGATAATCGATTGTTCTATTTTGTGTTTTAAATTAATAGATTGAAATTAGTCGAGAGGGGTAATTGTCTCTTTACCATCAAAGTCAAAATAACCTGATTCAGAAATTGCCTCTTCAATGCCAAAGTCTTTATTTGCTAATGTGATAGATACATCGCAAAAGTATGATGTATTTCTAACATTAGGGTGTTTTTTCTTTGAGCAGTTGATTTTATCGATGGTCGTTTCTACAAGCCCCATAGTAGCTCCAGTTGCTTCAATGATGCCTTGTTCAACAAGAGACTCAACTTTTTTCGAGTCGTTGCCACAGCCAGTTATAAGAATAGTAGCAAGGCTAATGGTGAAGATTCTAATCGTCATGATGGTAACTTTAATATTAGTTAAAGGTCTTTATTTAAGTCGTCAGTTTGGCTTTGACTAGCCACTAAATCAAACTATTGAGTGTATATATTGTGGGCGTTGTTGCCTAAATCA
>NZ_JBFRTR010000227.1:0-741 GCF_041474215.1 Vibrio sp. 10N.222.52.C12 | reverse complement strand
GCTCTCGATAGTGCGCAAAATCTTTACTCGTAAAATCGCTCGCAATGGGGTTCCCTAAACGCTCTGATATTCGATAAAGACTCTTCCTCAGCCGAATGTGATCGCGTAGCGTCTTACCGTGCATTCGATACCAAAGCGTGATCAATTCATCCAGCGTTCGAAAGTCTTTCCCTGCACATTCCCGCTCAAGTTTTAAGGCCAACCGCTTATCAAGTTGCATGGCCTTTCGCTCACTATCAAACACCTGATTAGGGGCCAGACTTGAATAATAATTCGCATTCTTCTTTAAAATCATTCTTCCCCCATCGATAGTATTTAAGCAAGCAAACTGTTAGGCAAGCTTCTTGTCGTTGGTTACTTTTTCGACAATGCCGAGCTCTAATAGGATAGAAAAGTCGGGACTAATTTGACCCGACTCAGGAAGAGTTTCATTAGTAACTAACCAATAGGCGTACTTTTTGAAGTGCTCATTCTCTGTGATCTTAATCAAATTTTCACTTTTTAATTCCTTTCGCGACTGTTCACAATTTCTCAGGGTACCTATTGAAATATCAATAAGTTGTGCCATTTCCCCCTGTGTTAACTGTTCTGCAATACGAATCGCTTTGATCTTTTTTCCTAATTCCACTCTTGATCTCCATACGCCCTTAGGCGTACATTACAACTACGCCCAAGGGCGTAGTTTTAAAATTAGCTTCATCATATTTCCGTGTATTTCACGAAAATCATCAAACCTACGAG
>NZ_JBFRTR010000226.1:1505-3782 GCF_041474215.1 Vibrio sp. 10N.222.52.C12 | reverse complement strand
ACCTAGTAGGCTAAGTGCCGAGTTCGGTGCTTGCTTCGCTTGAGCAAGAATCGAGCTTGAAGCTTGAGAAAGGATCTGAGATTTAGTCATCTGAGTCGTTTCTTTCGCGAAGTCGGTATCTTTAATTCGGCTCTTAGATGCGTTAACATTCTCGTTAATGTTGTCTAAGTTGCTGATAGCGTGGTCGAAACGGTTTTGGAAAGCACCTAGCTCAGCACGGTGGCTATCTACATACTTAAGTGCCGCATCGATAATAGCTACAGACTCTTGTGCGCCGCCAACTGATGTTACGTCGATAGTATCAACCGTTACGTCTTTGCCAGGTTGTATGCCTAGTTCGCCAGCCAGGCTGCCAGAGAATGCCACTTCGCCTTCAACCTTGTTGTTACCAGTAAACATTTGTAGCTTACCGTCTTCAGTTACAGACGCTTTAACAGAGTCTTGTTGACCGTTGATGTACGTTGCTAGCTCTTCGATGTCGTCACCCGCTTTTGCGCTGATGTCGATTTCTTGTGCTTGACCGAAGTTATCAGTGAACGACATTTTTAGGTCGTTAGAGCCTGCTTGAACGTTCCAATCTTTATCTTTCGCGTTCTCAGTTTGGTAGCTCTTACCACCCATCTGAGCGTTATCAGAGCGCATGTCTTTCAGTTGAAGCATTACCGCTTCACCGTTGTCTGCACCGATTTGGAATGATTTAGTACCGTGAGTACCGTTAAGCAACTTGTTGCCACCAAAAGACGTCGTTTCCGCGATACGGTTCAGTTCGTCGTTCAGCGCTGTTACTTCTTCTTGAATCGCTACACGCTCAGATTTTGAGTTTGAGCCGTTTGAAGATTGTAGAGACAAATCACGCATACGTTGCAGGATGTTAGTCGTCTCATTCATTGCACCTTCAGCTGTTTGTGCAATTGAGATACCGTCGTTCGCGTTACGTACAGCAACATCAAGACCACGACTTTGAACGTTCAAACGGTTCGAGATTTGTAGACCCGCAGCGTCATCTTTTGCGCTGTTGATTTTTGAGCCAGAAGCTAGACGCTCCATTGATGTTTGTTGTGCGCTGTTTGCGTTGTTTAGGTAACGTTGCGCTGTCATCGCTGAAACGTTTGTATTTACATTCACTGCCATGGTGATTTCTCCAATTGATTTTCCGGTATAGCGGTTTCCGACGTCTCGGAAAACCAAGTAGTTCTCTCAAAGTTACTTTTAATAACGGCGCGAAAATCAGAAGCTTTAGAAAAACTTTCAAAAAACCACAAAAAAAATATTAATCTAATATTTATCAACAACTTAATTTTCATCATTTTCTAATACAGCGATAGATTTCAATTGGAAAAAGATCTTAACCTGTTCAGAAAGCGTACGAACCGCCGTCTAAATGGCTCAAGGTCGAGAAATGATCAATCGCCAAAGATCTCTGACTTACGCAAATCTTGTGTAATAGATGACATTATTTGTCGTGAAGAAGAACCATCAAATAGAGATTTGGAAAAGGTAGTGCGAGAAAGTTCACAGGAAAATAAATAGCAAAAACAAGAAATACAGAAAGGAAAAAGCCCCTTTTCCTTTGAGAGAACCGGGGCTAGTTGGCGCGTCAGAGCCTGTGTGGAGATCATCGAGAAATGAACACATTTCCGACTTGCCGTTGCATTCTTACTGCAAAAATGGATAGCAGGTGAGAGATGAGAGAGCTAAACATTCAATAGTAAGTATGCTTGCCAGTTTCCCTTGCTGCATGGCTCACGTCTGAACACGAGCAGCAAGTTCAACCAATAACTATTGCAATAATGACATTGCAGAGTTAGGCAACTGTTTTGCTTGAGCAAGTATTGAAGTACCTGCTTGTTGCAGAATTTGTGATTTGGTCATTTGCGTCGTCTCTTTCGCAAAGTCCGTATCTTTGATTCGGCTGTTTGAAGCGTCTACGTTCTCTTGTACGTTTGCCAAGTTATTAATACTGTGGCTTAGACGGTTCTGTTTTGCACCCAAATCAGCACGCTGTGAATCCACGTACTTCATTGCAGAATCAATCACGCTGATCGCGTTCTGTGAACCCGCAACGCTGGTTAAGCTAACATCTTGAACCGAGGTTGCGCGGCCTTCACTCTTAATACCTAGCTCAGACGCTAGACCACCAGAGATAGACATTGGGCCGTCAAGGTCAGGTTCAGCAACGAACAGTTGAATGCGACCATCATCAGTAACCGATGCGTTCACAAGATCAGACTGACCATTAATGTAAGTCGCAAGCTCTTCGATATCATCGCCCGCTTT
>NZ_JBFRTR010000226.1:0-828 GCF_041474215.1 Vibrio sp. 10N.222.52.C12 | reverse complement strand
CGATATCATCGCCCGCTTTGGTATTGATATCTAAAACGATGTCTTCACCCGCTTTGGTTTTGAATTCGAACTTAAGATCGCTCGCTGTTGGCGGCACTTCCCAGTTCTTATCTTTCGCGTTTTCTGAATCGAACGTAGTACCACCCATACGGTAGTCATCTGCACGGATACTTGTCAGAGCCATGATCATTGCTTCACCAGAGTTAGAACCGATCTGGAATGAAGCTTCACCGAATGAACCGTTCAGTAGACGACGACCACCAAACGATGTGGTTTCCGCAATACGGTTAAGCTCATCTTGAAGTGCCATTGACTCTTCGTTCAGTGCAGTACGCTCTGCCGGCGAGTTAGTGCCGTTTGATGATTGAATCGCTAGATCACGCATACGTTGTAGTACGTTAGTCGATTCGTTCATCGCGCCTTCTGCTGTTTGAGCAATCGAAATACCGTCGTTGGCATTACGCATTGCCACATCAAGACCACGAGACTGAGCGGTTAGACGGTTCGAGATTTGCAGACCTGCCGCATCATCTTTCGCGCTGTTGATCTTGTGACCAGATGACAAACGCTCCATAGAAGTCGCTAAGTCATTAGATGCTTTATTCAGGTAACGCTGTGCTGTCATAGCAGATACGTTAGTGCTTACATTGATAGCCATTTTGCTCTCCTTATGAGTTCGCAAAGTTTCTGCGAAGCGGCCAGCTTTACTCTCATATGGATAAGCACTGACCGTGTATTACTCGATAAACCCTATACAAGGTTTAAGATCTGTATTAATCATTTATAACCAACACAGATACAAGTTGTATGCCAAGTTTAATATCATAT
>NZ_JBFRTR010000225.1:0-245 GCF_041474215.1 Vibrio sp. 10N.222.52.C12 | reverse complement strand
CGCACGGTTTTAGTATCAATTCGTTGTAAACAACAACTCAATACAAGGATTTCTGTTCTTATAAGAAAGAAGCCCTAAATAGTGGCGCGTCCTGGAGGATTCGAACCTCCGACCGCCTGGTTCGTAGCCAGGTACTCTATCCAGCTGAGCTAAGGACGCACGGTTTTTGATATTAATTCTCGACGAACGATTTATCAATATCAGGATTCACATTCTTATAAGAACTAAACCCTAAATAGTGGCGC
>NZ_JBFRTR010000224.1:0-320 GCF_041474215.1 Vibrio sp. 10N.222.52.C12 | reverse complement strand
AAAACACCATCTTAATGTCGAAATGAATCAACACTACAAAATTTGGAGCGATACATCGGGTTCGAACCGATGACCTCAACCTTGGCAAGGTTGCGCTCTACCAACTGAGCTAGTATCGCATTTTCATTCTTATTATCTCTTAACTTATCAAACTAAGAGAAAGAATGGAGGCGCCTCCCGGAGTCGAACCGAGGTCCACGGATTTGCAATCCGCTGCATAGCCACTCTGCCAAGGCGCCTTTAATAGTGATTTAAGAGAACAACTCTTTGTTCATCACTCTACTCAAAATGTAGAAGCTAGATAGATGGTGCCCCGGGCC
>NZ_JBFRTR010000223.1:0-478 GCF_041474215.1 Vibrio sp. 10N.222.52.C12 | reverse complement strand
AGGTTTTCAATGGTTAGCTTACCGGCGTCATTGGCATCCACATCGACGGTATTCGCTAATAGTTGCGCGGTGGTTAAGGTTTGGCGTGTATCTTCACTGCCATTTGCAAGCACCACTTCAGATGAACAGTAAGGTCTGTCGTTACTGCCGTGAATGGTGATGACAATATCGTGTGTTGTACCATCTTTTGAATGGACTGTAATCGTATCGGTTAAGCTTTGCCCTTCACCAAGTTGGTCAATTGCAGTGCCACGCGTTGTGGGTCTAGCACCTATACCTGATAGATGCCCAGCATCGGCATGGTAATGCCAGGTGCCATCGGTGAGTAAGATTAGATCGCCATAGGTGCCGTGATAGTCGTAACCATTGCTGCCTTGGCGTTCAAATCCTGACTCGCCTACATCGGGGTCTGTGATGGTCAGCTTGCCATCAGCATAGAGTGTTGTATTGCCAAGTGTGGCGATGCCTGAGTGAGCAT
>NZ_JBFRTR010000222.1:1239-2262 GCF_041474215.1 Vibrio sp. 10N.222.52.C12 | reverse complement strand
GCCCTAGGGCGCTCTTTTTGCATTTAACCATTAACGTTTTGAGTTATGTTCGAAAGCGTTAGCTCCTGAACTTAAGCTTGTTGCTTGCTTAACTCTGTTGCTTCTTCAGCTTCAAACGCTGGTGCTGTTGGTTCACACTTATCAACGAACCAACCCATGTAAGATGTCACGATAGTCACGATGATACAGATGAAGCTTAACCACATGAACGGTGCGTAAGACAGCGTCGCAACACCAAGAATACTCGCCATGTAGATACCGTTATCACTCCACGGAACCATACCCGACGTTAACGTGCCACCAAACTCAGCATTACGCGATAGGTTCTTACGTTTGTAGCCTAAACGGTCGTAGTTTTTCGCACAGATTTTTGGTGTAAGGATTAACGATACGTACATTGCAGAACCGAATACGTTACCCATGAAAGCCGTACCAATTGTGCTAGTCGCTAGTGAACCTGCGCTGTTTACGCGGCGCTCAAACACCTTAGCGATTGTCTCTAGTACGCCCACTTTATCCAGTAAGCCACCAAAACCTAGACCAAATACGATAACCGCAACTGAACCCAGCATTGAAGACATGCCGCCACGGTTAAGAATCGAATCAATAAACTCTACGCCAGATGAGATTGAGAACGGTGCCCAAGCCGTGTTGAATGCCGTTAGGAAGTCGATATCTTGGATCATGACTGCCCAGATAATACCCAGCAGAGAACCAAAACTGATGACCGGGAATGAAGGCATACGGAAAGCCAACAGACCAAGCACGATAAGTACCGGAACGAATGAGTAAGGCGTGATGTAGAACTGAACTTCCATTGCTTTGATTACAGAGTCTACTTGGCTCATGTCAACGTTGCCCGCGTAGTGGAAACCAAACGCAGTAAACATGATGCCTGTAATCACGTAGCTGATTAACGCAACTGGAAGCATGCCCTTGATGTGTTCAACCACTTCAACACCAGACATTGAAGAAGCCAGAATCACTGAATCAGAAAGAGGAGACATCTTGTCACCGAAGTAA
>NZ_JBFRTR010000222.1:0-530 GCF_041474215.1 Vibrio sp. 10N.222.52.C12 | reverse complement strand
CAGCACCCCAAGAAGTACCGGTCGCCAATGCAGTTAGAGAACAGATGATCATGGTCGCTAAAAGGAAGATAGAAGGGTGGATAGCTTTCAGACCATAGTAAATGATAGTAGGTACGATCCCGCCTGAGATCCAAGTACCAACAAGAGCGCCAACGGCTAAAAGTATTAAAACCGCGCCTAAGCCATTGGATATTCCTTTGAGTGCTGCTTTTTCTAAGTCTTTGTATTGGTGTCCAAGACGAATACCAAGAACCATGATAATGAACCAGCCAATATACAAGGCAAGTTGAATTGGAAGGTCAAGCTTTGCAGTAAAGGAAAAAGCAAGGGATAGAAATAGTCCTAACGCGATGAATACCTGCAATAGGTTCGGTAGGCGAGTTTTATTCTGCTTCATAAAAGCCTCTTGTGATTTCGAGCATTTATAGTGCTTCGTTATAGTGTGTGGTGCAAAACGGACACTACAGTAATTAGTTTATTATATCGAAAAAATACGCCCAAGTTGTGATATTTGACTGTTAACTCAATCA
>NZ_JBFRTR010000221.1:0-4393 GCF_041474215.1 Vibrio sp. 10N.222.52.C12 | reverse complement strand
ACGCTCAAAAGTCCGCGCAGAGGAAGTCTAAAGAAAACATTACGTTAGACGGAATTTACGCTGAGCTTAGTGCTTAAGGTTCTGT
This sequence comes from Vibrio sp. 10N.222.52.C12, assembly GCF_041474215.1. NCBI lineage: Bacteria > Pseudomonadati > Pseudomonadota > Gammaproteobacteria > Vibrionales > Vibrionaceae > Vibrio > Vibrio sp. 10N.222.52.C12. The sequence continues at coordinate 4,308 of NZ_JBFRTR010000221.1, read as the reverse complement.
CTATGTATCGTCACTAGGATACTCTAGTAATGTCACGGAGAAAGGAGCGAAGTACATTTCGCCGCGCATCTTCACAGCAATAGAACTAAGCTTCAAGCCTTTCTCGCGAATCTCAGCAATTTTATCTCCGACAGCGCTAAACAACTTACAGTAGCCATCAACCCCAACTTCCTTTGTTGTGGTTGTATCCATTGGAAGTAGTTGAATATTGTAGAATTTAAAATAAGCCATAGGTAACCTTTTGTAATGGGACTTTATATGGCGAGGATAATATCATTACTTTTTATAGGTGCAACTAATTACAGTGATTGTAGTGACGTATCCAGTGTTGTGCATATATTGACTATACAGTGATACTGTGAATATAAACAGTAATTATCAATGGTGATGTATAGCTCTGAGTTGTAATCCGGTTTATTAAATTTAAATCTAAGATAGCTTTTTATGGAGTTTGTGTGGAAATAACTGCGTATAAACCTGCCACAAAATATTCAAGTTTCTATGCCCAGTTACTTGGGCTACTTCTTCAATAGAGTAGCCCTTTGCAAACAACCGACTTGCCCCTTCTCTTCGTAGGCCGTGATACCTCAAATCCTCAATACCCAATTCATTTCTTACTTGCTGCAAACCTGCACTAACACTTCGTGAGTTGTAAGGGAAAATAAGTTCGTCTTTGTTCCTGAATGTTTTCGATTCCCTGTGTATAATCGCCCAATTATTTTTGACTACAATGTCCACTGTGAAGCGTGATTCACCGCTTTGAAGTGTTCTTTTTTAATGCTAAATGATGCCATTCGTCCTACTCCATCGATACGTACTATATGCGTACTGAAAGGGTGAGTTTGGGGCAACTCTAGCAAATTGCTGTATATGTATACAGTGTATAGATTTCGAGTAACACCTTATGAAACCTGACAATACTAGTAAATACGCGGCTAACCGCTTATCCGTTGCACCCATGCTCGATTGGATTGATTAAGCAGCCTTAGCAAGGGCTGAGCTAGTTCGAGGGGTACCATGGGGGTACCGCACTCAATAAATACTTCTACGCGTTATATTCTTTGTCCTGACCAAACCACTTCTCCGATGATTTGGAAATCTTTATGCTCCAAATCTTTTTTGCTTATCTCCCAAGTTTTATAAGTTGGGTTATCGCTTACTACTTCGATTCCTTCCGGTAAGAATTGCAGACGCTTGACTAACAAGGCGCCTTCAAACCGAAATACATAGATCCCATCTGACGCAAAATCATCAATTCTATTTACCATAACCATACTCTGATTCTTGAGTGTTGGCGCCATGCTGTCACCACGAACGGACAAGAGGAATACATTCTCTGGTTTGTAACCGAGGTCTTTACGTAGGTATTTTTCGCTGAAGAGGAGAGCGGTGGAGGGGTCTTCATTTTCGACAAGTGAACCTGAACCGGCACTAGCTTCGACTTCATAGAGTTTTATTGAAACATAGCCTCGAGGAGTGACGCTTCCATGAAGAGCTACCTGTTCTGCTTTAAAAAAAATATCTTCAGGTATCTTCCCCCTATAGCGCCAAGTTTGAATGGTTGAAGTGGAGACTCCCAGGACTTTGGCTAAATCGACGTTCCGGGAAGTCCCAGTCATCTCCTTTAATTCAGATAATTTATCATCAATTATGCTCATTTAATGCTCAAACCTCTCCAAAGTGTGCTTAGTTTGTTTTGAGCCTTTTTTTAGGCTCGAAGCTCATTGAGCATCCATTGAAATGCTTTTGGGGCTCAATTGACCTGAATTAACCAGAGTATCACAGGTGACCAGATGAATATGCAATTCGCATTGCTGGCTCGTTTCGAGAGTCCGACAGTTGAATTAAAGACCGTAAGTCAGGAGTTTTTTGGGATTACGCCAAAAACCGCAGAACAGAAAGCTAAGGCGTGTGACTTTCCTGTTCCTACTTTCAAACTACGCGACTCTGAACGAAGTCCAACGCTGATCAGGGTGGAAGATCTAGCTATGTATATCGAGAAACGATATGAGCTAGCAAAAACCGATTGGCAATCAGTGAATGGATGAGGAGGAATTATGGAAACCCCTATGCATTCTATCAACATCGATTTTACTCATTCCAGTGAAGCTAAGTTGTTACATCGATTAATTGAAAGTCAGTTGAGCCCATCTATTGGGTCCGAGGAGGATAGTTATCTCTCTGTTGTTTTAGGCCAATTTGAAGAAGCAATTGAATTACTTGAAAGTCTGGAGGTGTAGATATGCAAACACCAACAGAGATTCGATTCGATGAGCTGAAATTGATGATTAAGCGCTATCAATATCGTCATGCAAAGTCGCCGCGTCAACGCGAGTTGATTGAGCAACAAGCTAAATTGATAAGTAAGCGAGTATCGAGCTATGCAAGACACAAATCTTAATGTAGAGGATCAGCTCAAAGAGCAGGCCAGTCGTGATGAAGCGACTCGTTTTTCTCTAGAGACGTCAATTGGTCATCATTTTTTTAAGCTGCTCCCCCGTGTTGTTCAGGAGGATATTGAACATCAACTTATCAAGCGTAAAAAGCGTAAGAATCCTGATAGAAGAAATCTCGAACTCTTTGCTGTTGATGTGTTCAGTCACGCCCTAAAACTTTCACCCATTATTGAAGATAAGTTTCCCTTTGCAGATGCACGTAAAGAGGCCAAACCCAAACCAGTCGTGTGCTCAGAGCTGCGACCGTACATTCAACTTGATCACTTTACGCTGACCAATGACGAAGCGTTGGAACGTTTGGCGTTAAACCTGACCGAAGTGTTCCACTATGACATCCGCCAAGTAGAGTTAAAGGAAAGCTACTTGTCTGCTTTAGATATGGCTTATCAAGCGATTGAAACCCAGATGAAGGAAATCCACCTTGAGCCTCCGAAGTTATATATTACCGAACAGATGCCGCTTGAGGATTGTGAGCGTGAATACGAAAGTGCAATTCGTCGTTGTTTGGATGTTCGATATTTAGTGCGCAAGCTCATTTATCTACGGAATCAATATATTGAGTTCGCTCAAATAGCACTTGAGCGGGTTGGGGGCGATAAAGCGCAAAGAAGTTACGTATCGAGTCGTTCATTTGAAATGTGGCGCCGCAAGCAGATAGAAGCCGAAAATTATGTTCAGTCGATGGTTGTCGTCAGTGAAGAGACCGACACCGTTTTTGATTTGAGTGAAGTGGTGAAACGAACGACGGCGAATCATGAAAATCGTCGTATTGAGCTGGTGGTACGCTCTAGAGGTGACGAAGAAAGAGCCATCGATTTAGGTTATGAAGGGGTGTTTATTACTTGGACTTTACCGGGAAAGTATCACCGAAGCTCAAAGCATTGGATTGGGTGTACACCGAAAGAAGCCCATATAAATTTGATGGCTCAGTGGAAAAGAGCGAGAGCTCTTTTCAAAAAACATCAAGTTGATTGGTTTGGTCTTCGGGTGGCGGAACCACATAAAGATGGGACTCCTCACGCGCATTTGTTTTTGTATTGTCCTAAACAGCAGCTTGAGCAACTAGTGGACATATGCCGTCAGATCGCTATAGAGGAAGATAATGAAGAGCTTAAAACAAAGGAACTTCAGGAAAAACGTTTCTTGGCTAAGCAATGTGATCCATCGAAAGGGACGGCAACGGGCTACATCATTAAATACATTTCCAAAAACATTAATGGTGCTCATATGCCAGAGAAAGAAGCGGATGAAAATGCTTTATCGGCTCGTGCATGGGCATCAATTCATAGAATTAAGCAATTTTCTCAATCGGGCTCTCCTGCAGTGGGGCTTTGGCGTCAACTCCGAAGAGCTAAACCATTAGATACCGCATTCGATGAAGAACTTGATTCACTTCGTGCTCACGCTGATAACTCTAGATGGAAGGGTTTTTGTGAATTAGGTAACAAAGCCAAATTAGCTTATGAAGAGCAGTTTAATAAGTATGGTGAGAAGACCAAACGTGTGGTTGGTTTTCGTTGGTTCGGAAAACTTATTGAGACATGCAGCGAGCACTTTCGATTGGTTAAAAAATCGGATCTGAAGCAAGTGCAAGAAGCGCGGAGCGCTTTACCTTGGAGCACTGAAAATAAGTGTAACCCACCTCCGGAAATGGAGATATCCCCACTCGAAAAAGCGCTGATGGACGTGACCGGATGGAGCATTAAAGGGGTTCAATGCTTACTCAAACCGCTGTCGATGGGGGCGAAAATCCCCATTGATAAGCACACCACTCTCAGCCTTATCAACGGACGGTTGGGAGTCACTTAACCCACGCCAACGATGTGAATCAGAGGCCTTTTATCCAAGACCA
>NZ_JBFRTR010000220.1:0-1187 GCF_041474215.1 Vibrio sp. 10N.222.52.C12 | reverse complement strand
TCTCCCGTTTTACTTTGATGCCTTCAAATACCTCTAACATATCGGCGAGATGAAGCATGTTAAAGTCGTAATACTTGGCCTTTATAAGAGCTTGAACTTGTTGCTTTAAGGTAATGGGGATTTTATTAGCGGGTGCCCTTCCTGTGTTGCCATGAACCACAAATCGGATACCATCAGAGCGATATCGCCTGAGATAACGTTCAATGGTTCTGCGAGACTTATTGAGGAGCTTAGAGGCATTAGTAATTGAGATTTTACCGAGAGCAACTTTTGCGATGATATCCACGGTAAGCTGAGATTGAGTATTCATAACGATCATCCTATACACCCCTGACTAATTCGTAGCACTAGTCAAAGGATTACGTAAAAAGTAGGACCGTCAATTTCCCTCGGTAATTAGGCTAACGACAAAGTCGTTTGGTAGTTAAGGTACGACAGAATCGCTTGGTGATCACAAACTTCTTTTTGGTCCTTCTAACGCGTCTTTGCCCCTTTGTTTTTTAGAGTAAAAGCTCGTTCACATGCCGTTAATGCGAATTTTCCCTACTAAAAGTTATCTGAATGCAGAAAATCAAGAAGTAATGCAGCACGTAGAAATCTAACTTATTATCTTTTTCACTAAGCTATTGAATTTATGTTGAACCCTTAAAAGAAAGACCACATCATATATCTATGAAGTACGGCTAATCACCGTATGAAAGCGTTCTGTGCCCCAAGTAAGTTAGGAGCTATTTCTCAAATGAGCATTCAGTTAAAGCTGATTCAACTTCGAAAGAAAATTAGAGTAAATAAGAAGAAAGTAATTGATGCAATCATTGCCGATCACTCAGCAGAAATGTGCATAATTTGTGGTTCTCAAGAGAAGTTGACTAGAGAGCATGTAATTCCTCAATGGGTCTATAACCGTTGTACGAAACGAACGTTCAAAACAACAACTAACGGCATTTCTCAGACTTACAATAAAACGACGCTACCAGCGTGCAAAGATTGCAACTCGAATCTCCTCGGTTACTTAGAGAGGCATTTGAAGCATGAATTTGAAAAATTCGATGTTAGTAACCAAGAGTTCTCTCAAGAGACCTTAGAGTTAATCATTCTATGGTTAGAAACTTTAGAGTACAAATTTCAAGTGCTTGACCTTCGAAGAAACTTAAACAAGGTAAAAGGTGCAGACTACATTCCTTTTA
>NZ_JBFRTR010000219.1:0-3445 GCF_041474215.1 Vibrio sp. 10N.222.52.C12 | reverse complement strand
GAGAAAGCACCGGATCTATGCTCTCGACAAACGCAAAACGCCCACATCACGTGTGTGATGTGGGCGTTTCAATATTTAGTGAAAAACTAACGTTAGGTTGGTAAAGCCTTCGGCTTATAGACCCATCTCTTCAGTGAGAGTTTTGATCTGTTTGAGGTCCATGGTGTGGACTTCAATCATTTGTCTTATATCACTCAGTCGAGAGTTAGCGTTATCTTGCTTCTCACACGCGTCAGATTTCGCATCCCATGATGTGCCATCTAAGTAAACATCACACGCTTTCTTAAGAGAACCAAGGTTCTGCTCGAGTTGATCTCTTTCTTTCTCAAGTTTTTCAAGTTCTTGAGAAATCTGTAATTCTTTTCGGAAAACTTCACGCGCACGCTCAAACAAAGTCGATTGCATGTCAGCCTGACGATTAAGTTTCTGGTTGTCTTGCTGAGTTTGCTCTAACGTTTGCTTCTGTTCATTTAGCTGTTGCTCTAACGAGTAGTTCGCCTTCTCTAAAACCGAAGACTGCTTCGCTAATTCCTGGAGCTCTTTTTGATGCTCTTCCGTTTGTTTCACTAGAGCGGCTTCTACTTTCGCATCGATTTCGGTATCAACTTTTGCCACTTTAGTTTCAACGGATGTCATCAACTGTGCTCTGCTGTCATGCAGTTCTTGATAACGAGTTTCGAGTACCTGATAAGTGGACTCCCACTTAGAAGCCGTAACTGTAGAACCAATTAAGCCACCCAGTGCTAAACCTATAACCGCAGCAATGCCGATATAGAGCTGACTGCGCTTATCGCGTTCTTCTATAACAACCACTTCATCTTGTTCGCTTTGTCCAGATTGCTGGTTCACTAGCGGGTACTCCCAAAAATTTATTTAACGTTACGCGGTCACTGACACGAATGCCAATACTGATTGTGAAGGCTCAGTTAAACCTATCGCTCAAGCCAGAAGCACTTAAGCTTTACTAACACATTCATCCCACCTGTTTACAGGCAGGCTTAACGAGTTAACTCCGAAATCATCAAGCTGGCAGTATACAAAAGGAAACTGCTAACGATAACTATCACTACCCATTTTTGCAGTTTTTCGTTTGTCCGGTAACGAAATAGTACAAATGCCAAAGCCAATAAAAAAACAATCGCTATTAGTCGAGTCATAACTCCTCCTTGTTTCTCTATTTTATACCATTTAAATAAGCAAGTTACGTCAGAGACTCGTTGTTTGATCATTTAGTTGAACAACATTTGTGCAAACAGATATTTTGTAGCTGACATCACATTTTATATGATCTAGGATACGCCTACAGATTACCTAATTATTTAGGTAATTGTTCCGATGAAGACTGCAGGAGAGTGGTTTTTAACTAAACATTAACATTTAGTTAGATTGACCCGCCGAAGAAGTAAATCTTTCAGGTGCTTTATGCTGGAGAAATCCAGAAAAGTGAGGACTGTCGTTGGAGGAACCTCTGGAGAGAACCGTACTACTTTTTTTGTAGCAAGCGGTCGCCGAAGGAGCAAGCTTAGTGCCCGTTACTTATCTATAAGTGATTCGCTAAGTGAAACTCTCAGGCAAAAGGACAGAGGAGTGGAAAGCAACAGCCTTAATTAACACAAGAATTCTATCTAGAAATCCGTATGTATTAAGTAGTGCGCCCGATCCCTGAGATCTGCACTGCCTTCCCTCTTCTCCTTAAATTTTTAATTTATTAAGGGGAATCTATGAACCACCTACAAGCTACACTACAAACCATCAACCAATTCGTTTGGGGACCACCACTGCTTATTCTGCTAGTGGGTACAGGTATCTACTTTACTTTTCGCTTAGGCTTACTCCAGTTTAGACACCTCCCAGCTGCACTGAAAATGGTGTTCACCAAAGACAAGTCCGGTACGGGTGACGTATCGAGTTTCGCCGCTTTGTGTACAGCACTTTCCGCAACTATTGGTACAGGTAATATCGTAGGTGTAGCGACCGCAATCAAGATTGGTGGCCCTGGTGCCCTATTCTGGATGTGGCTTGCCGCTGTATTTGGTATGGCGACCAAATACGCAGAATGTCTACTTGCCGTTAAATACCGTAGAACCGATAGCAATGGCGAAATGGTTGGCGGCCCAATGTACTACCTGCAATACGGTGTCGGCTCACGAATCTTAGCGGTAATGTTCGCTGTCTTCGCGCTCGGCGTTGCTTGCTTCGGTATCGGTACCTTCCCACAAGTCAACGCTATCTTGGACGCAACTCAAATCTCATTTGGCGCTTCGCGTGAGATGTCTGCTGTCGTTCTTACGATATTAGTGGCAGTGGTTACCCTTGGTGGTATCCAATCTATCGCTAAAGTGGCAGGGAAAGTTGTTCCTACTATGGCGGTTATGTACGTCGTCGCGTGTTTAAGCGTTCTGATTTCAAATGCCGACCAACTACTGAATGCCATTACCCTTGTTGTGACTTCTGCGTTTACCAACACAGCAGCAACCGGTGGTTTCTTTGGCGCGAGCATCATGCTTGCTATCCAATCAGGTATCGCTCGTGGTGTGTTCTCGAACGAATCTGGCCTAGGTAGCGCACCAATGGCTGCAGCAGCGGCTAAAACAGACTCATGTGTGAAACAAGGACTTGTCTCTATGACAGGTACCTTCTTCGACACCATCATCATCTGTACGATGACAGGTTTGGCGCTTATCTTAACGGGTGCTTGGCAGACTGATCTTTCAGGCGCTGCGATGACCACTCACGCATTCGCTGTTGGTCTGAATGCAGATACCCTTGGCCCTATGTTGGTTTCTGTTGGCTTAATCTTCTTTGCGTTTACAACAATTTTAGGTTGGAACTACTACGGTGAGCGCTGTGTTGTGTTCTTGCTAGGTACCAAAGCTGTATTGCCTTACAAGATCATCTTCATTGCGTTGGTGGCTTCTGGTGCATTCTTAAAGCTCGACATGATCTGGATAATGGCTGATATCGTGAACGGCCTAATGGCAATTCCGAACCTAATCGGGCTTATCTTGCTGCGCCACGTTGTTATCGAAGAAACCAAGCTATTCTTCAAACCGTTGACGTCTTCACATGATTGTGAAGCAGTTAAAGCGTAAACTGAAGTGATTGAATACCAAGCCCGCACTCAACTGCGGGCTTTTTTATTTTCATCACATAGCGAAACGTCTTAAATTATTATGCAGAACATATGCCCTTATAAATAACAAGAATATTAAATCGACTACTATGCGATTTAATAAAGCGAATAGTAGACTACTAAAAAGGACACTAATAAAACCAACACTTAATTAGATATTACTTATATTTAACAGATTGTGCGTTGGTGTCAGGCGTTTTGTAACAAACATATTAAATTTATTTTCGTTTCAACGACACAAAAAACCAGAAGAATAAAACATGTGACTTTAATTCATATATTAGTCAGTTTATAGTCATCTACATTGTAGAG
>NZ_JBFRTR010000218.1:0-5266 GCF_041474215.1 Vibrio sp. 10N.222.52.C12 | reverse complement strand
CTTATGAAAAACAAAATAATATATTAATAATAAAATGAAGCTTCTAAAAATATATACCCTCGCAAGTTAAAATGAGAACTGCAACCCAAGCTCATAGCTCACTTCCGCCTCATCACGCTCTGCATATTCTAAATTTGCAACTAAGCCAAACACTGAGCCGAATTGAAAGACGTTATTCCACTTAAACTCATCTCTTGCTAGATCTAAGAAATCATGCTGATAGGAAACTCCCATCAACCAATGATTAGCTATTTGTTTTCTAACCATCGCTTGACAGTATGTTCCACGCTCGGAATATGGTGAACTGTAATCACTATCAGCACGATAGTTTACTGCTCCACAGGATAAAGAGCTTGCCATTGCCCCTCCCAAACGCCCAATGAGTCCTCCGCCAGCTTGCCAACTATCTACCTCCGAACTAAATCGAGTGAGAAAGTCTGCTCTTCCTTCAACGAATACGTAGTCAAAAACTTGAGCACTGACATCTAAGTATAACCCTCCCATCGTCTTATTCTCTGTATTGTCATACTTATCGTTAAGGTAAGGTTTTAACGCTCCCGACTTAAAACTAGCTCCTTTATAACCAAATCCTATATGAGAAAAATTATCAACAATCTCACTTGATGCAAAGCTTGAACACGAAACTAACAACATCAGAGGAACAACTTTAGTTATCATAATACGATATCCTGTGGCACTTTTTTGAAATGAAAATTTATTCTGTACATTGCATATTGACAGCAACATACGGAAATAAACTGTAACAAATCAATATGTAACATCCGATAAATTTAAACGCAAACTATGCGTTGCGTTCACATTTCCATCGTTGTCTTAAAGCATGTTTAAATTCCAGTGCCAATCCTATCTAGGCTGTCATACCAATTCAAAACATGGCTAGTCAGCATTTCCCCTGTGAAAGCGTTACTCGTAGACAGCAGCCACTTCAACGTCCCATAGACGATATAGTCTGAATACATGGGCGCATCGCCCGATAAGTATCGTGTCTTAGCTAAATAAGATTCCAGTACTCTCATTTTTTTGAGTAAGTCGGCCTTTGCTAACTCTTGGTTGTTGCTTTGTACATTTTCTAAGCTGTCCTGAAAGTGTTTCTCTCTAGAGGAACGAAAGTAATCTTTATCGCGATCTTTAAGCTTGCAGTAAATGTCGAAGATGGCAATTTTGGCGATGTCCGAATGTAATGATGCTGTCCACTCATGGAAAAAAAGTGCCATTAAACGCCCTTTTTCACCGCCAAATAATGAAGGTGATTCAGGGTAGTGGGCCTCAAGATAATCAGCGATGTTAAACGAATCAGAGAGCACCGTTTCACCATCTTTGATGGCGGGGAGTGTAGAAAACTGCGCCTTAAACTGAGCCTGAATGTCGACAAAAGAAAGCTCAGTGGTATCAAACGCTATATTTTTGTGTATCAAGCACATTTTCGTACGCCAACAATAAGGACTGAATTTTAAGCCATCGTCCCCACACAGTTCGTAAAAAGTGATCATAGGTGTCTTACTCCGAGAGTTGCTAAATAGGTGTATTGGTTGTGCTGGGCACAGTATGTTCAATCTTGGTCGCGGTTCTCAGTCGAGATTAAGTGGGTTCTTTAACTGCTAGAATACCTGCGGCTCCCAGCAGTAAAGCACCACTTCCTCTGGTCACAGCGGTAAGAGATAGTCGGCTCGCATCAACAATCCGTCTGGCCGAAAACGCATAAAACATCACTAAACTGAAATCAAGCAACGCCATGGTTGGGCACATCACTAAGAGTTGAGGGAATACGGGTAAGTCGGGGTTGATGAATTGCGGGAAAAAAGCCGAGAAGAATAGGATGGCTTTGGGATTGCCAGCCGCGACTAAAAAGCCAGAGTAAAACAACTTTTTGTTTGAGGCCTGTAAATCTGAGTTGTTGAGGTTTAAGTGCTCAACTTGTGCTGGTTTAGCGAGGAGTATTTTTAGCCCCATGTAAACCAAGGTGATCACACCAAAGACTTTGATGACAGTAAATGCCACTACCGAATTGGCAAGGATGACACCTAAACCCAAGGCGACTAACACCATTTGAATAAAGTTAGCTGAGATGTCCCCAAGGGCGGTATATAGCACGCGTTTGTGCCCATATCTGAGAGCATGTGCAATACCTAAAAATATGCTAGGCCCTGGTGTCGCGGTAAGAATGAGCGATGCCGCGACAAAGCCGAGCCAAAGGTGAAAGTCCATTTTTATCCTTAATTATCCGTTAAACACTGCAAATCATATCGCTACAGATACACTACCATACCAGCGATTACTCCAACCACATATTGACCAGAGACATTACGCCCATATTGTTCGTTTCTGTGCCATACAAGTTGTCCGCTCGAGTCACGGTGAAATGATTGCGCCATAGAGGGCAATAATAATAGTTCTGGATAAGCCAATCCTCCGCTCGATACAGTTTGTGCAAAAACTCTTGACTGTTGTTACTTTCCTGCATAAACATATCAATAAATGTCAATAGGCTTTGTTTTCCACGTTCAGGCAAGCAGAGACTAAACACATTACTGCAAAGGAGCCATTCGTAATATTGAAATGTCAGGTCGTCACCAAAAACGTAACAGTCATAGGAGATATCAATAGCAATGTCTTGAGACTGTCCTTGAATACATACCTGCCAAACAACCCCTTTTTGAGATAACTCATCGAGCAAAGGCTGTAACTCGCTCATATGACTGTCTATCACTTCAATTACCACCGGACGAGTCGGCAGTTTCATGTCGTGCTTGAACAAGTGAAATCCCTTATCTTGATGGCAATCCATCACGCTATTCGCCGCTCTTTTTTGGCTACCAAGCGTAAAACGTCGACTATGATGAACAATCCAGGCTCTTTCTTGAGCGGATAATGCACCGACATGATGATGAAACTGTAAAACAGTACATCCGCTGCGATCGATTTTTTGTGGCTGAGTAGGTTGGGATTCGCAATAGAGCAGTTCTGCCACGTGCATAGGCGCTTGAGGTTGGGCATCACTACACCAAAATTCTACTCGTTCAATATGGCCACCAAAACCAAAATAGTGGTTATTGCGAACTAAACTCCAATATTGTTTTTCCAAACTTTCGACTCGATATACCCCACACCCAATTGGTTTTGAAGCCTGATAATCAAAAATTGCACTGTGTGAGTCAGCTAACAAATGCAGGAAAACTGGGTCAGATTGACGCATAGAGAAAATGACCCACTGCTTATCTATGTCAATACCCTCTACATGACGAAATAGAATTTGATATGGATGTGGCGTACTAAGGCGCATTTCTATATTTTTTTTTACAAGTTCCGGTGTCAGCGCTTCTCTATTGTGCATCATTATGTCATTACGGATGCGGAGACGGATTTGCTTGTCACTGTAATGAAACTGGTGAGCGATATGAGGCACGATGTCATTCTGAATAGGGTTATATCGAACTAAGGTATCGAAGACGCTTTCGACCAATAAAATAGAACGAGCGGACTGTGCCAAATGAGGGTGCCATTCAGGCAGCATATAAGGGACTAAATACATCAAAGTATTCTGTTTTTTTAATTCCTGCTGTGCGTCCCCTAACCAGAGAGGTAAGTGAGCTTGAAATAGACGAACTTCGCCAAATTGAGTAGCTAGTCGAAATGCCTGATCTATTCTGCCAGAGCGAGCCATGCGCTCTAACTGAGTCAGCAGTGAGGTCTCAAAACTTTTTAATAGCGTCAATTTTGAGCGATGACCACGGCCCTGACCCGAAGCCCAATGGATAAGCCCAAAGCTTTCAAAAGAAGCCATTAGCTTACTCACGTACCTTTCTGAACAGGCCAGAATTTCAGCAAGTGAGACAATATCAACATCATAAGCTTCATTGCGAGAAAAATGTTTCTCGAGTTGCTTTAAACGCTGCAGATGACTCGTAGATAACAACTGAGAAGCTACCATGTCAACCTCAAAATTATGTTCATTAGATACAACGAATACCTCTGAATATGGCAACTTAACTTAAAGTTGTCTTCTTATAATTCCACGGGAGGTGATTAATAAAGGTGGATAACCTGACCGACTAGGAATCCCACTAAGAAAACTATCCCAGAAAAGCTCGGACGGCTTTGGTTTTGTCTCACCGCTATCTTTTGTTCTGGTTCCAGTAAGTAGTGTTTCGCGTTTAAAGTATAGAATGTGTAGTCTAATGGATTCATTGTTTTACTCGCAGATAATGACTCATGTGTTCATTATCTGCGAACAAACCTGAAATAATAACGCTCTCTTTACTATAAACAGTTCACCTTTTAATTAATGAAGTACAGTTCCATTTTTGCTAACTGCTACCAAACAAAATAATTCAACAAGCATATAAAGGCAAGTTAAGCAGAGAAAGCGTTTAAGACAAGTTTCTAACGCAGGTGTTAGGCGCTTTCTTGTTGTTTCTCAGTCCGTTTCTTCTGATTTTTTTAACGCTTCGAGTATTTCTTTCATACGCTCTGGGCGCGTTTGGATCCGGAACGGTCCGGTTTGTAGAGCGGGGGAAGTCTTGCTGCCATATTGTCGCCCTCCATCGATGCCAATTCAGCGATGATCTGGTGATATTCTTGAAGTTTAGACCCAATGTAGCCTCTAATATTAGTGTTATTATAACGCAAGTTTTCGTAGCTCTGAGGCCACACATTCTTATGGATCGCGTTGCTGGTTTGGTCGTCAACTTGAATTGCTGTGTCTATCCGTTTTAACAGACAAAAGAGACTGTTGAGATCTTGATAAAACGTGGCGGCGTACGTGTAAAAGCCTTCGTTGCTATGCTTGATTATAGCCGAGCGGCCTTCGTTCACTTTAGTGAGCGAGATCGTCAAGAAAACAGGATAGAAGGCCTTGAAGAAGCGTTTGAATACTTCGGGGGCGTCCCAAAAGAAGTGTTGTTCTATAATGCGAAAGCCATCATGATAGAGCGTGATGCATACGGTGAAGGTGAACACCGCGCTGCTCGCCATAGCCAAGAAATACAACTTTAAACGGGGTTTGAGCACCACTGGAAAAATAAAATTAAGAGAGTTACGTATTTGTATTTAATATCAAAAAACGCCTATCAGGAGAGAGGTTAGTTGCTTTCTATCGATTAAATAGGCTTCTTTTTTTTACGCTTCCTAATAGCAAGTACCAAGACAGTTAGAGCTCCATCTTCAACCTTATATACGAGTCATCCCCCGAACTTCTTACCCTGTTCCGTATGCCGCGTAAAATGTCAACTTAGATAATTGGACTCCC
>NZ_JBFRTR010000217.1:0-461 GCF_041474215.1 Vibrio sp. 10N.222.52.C12 | reverse complement strand
CCTAGCAGGTGAAGTGTCTCTTGGTATGCTTTGGAATGGTTCTGCTTACATGGCACGCCAAGAAGGCGCAACGATTGACATTATCTGGCCAGAAAAAGGCGCTATCTTCTGGATGGACAGCCTAGCAATTCCAGCAGGCGCTAAGAACACTGAAGCGGCTCATAAGATGATCGACTTCCTTCTTCGCCCTGAGAACGCTGCGAAAATTGCTCTAGAGATCGGTTACCCGACACCAGTTAAAACCGCTTACCCTCTTCTTCCTAAAGAATTTGCTGAAGACAAGAACGTTTTCCCACCACAATCAGTGATGGATAACGGTGTGTGGCAAGATGAAGTTGGTGAAGCGAGCGTTATTTATGACGAGTACTTCCAAAAACTTAAAGTAAACAACTAAGTTATTGTTAGTTAAGAAGTTAAGTAAATAAAGCGGCGTAAGCCGCTTTATTTTTTCAGATTCAGAA
>NZ_JBFRTR010000216.1:0-4857 GCF_041474215.1 Vibrio sp. 10N.222.52.C12 | reverse complement strand
TGCAGTGGTTGTAAATCATTTATATCCAAAAACGTTTTTAAAACTGATCAACCTTTGTGTGATCAGCTCTAGCATACTCTCCCTGGACAAAACCTATCTAGAGAGGGTTTAAAAGAGGTAATTGCCCCAATGTCTCGCCAGACCTAGCTTTGTCTTCTTGCTTGTAAGCCCCTTCGCTTGTATCGACAACAACATATTGAAATTCAAGAGGTTGGTGGATGTCTTCTTTCGTTAGAGAGTCGAGCTTGAGGTCTCCGGAAGCAAAGCGAGGGGGTTCAGATGGTTTCAAACTAGGAATCACCAAACAGTTCGCAACGTACCCAAAAAATTGGTCAACACTTAAGCGACCAGAAGCATGACTTTGAATACGTGTGATTAGACCAAATTTGGGCTTATGACTGTTCTTTTCGATTTGTCTTCTAGACATACCGCAATAAATCAGTTGTTCGCCATGCCAAATAGCAATAGATGCCAGCAGCAACTTTCGGGATATCAAAGATTACTTTCTACAACAAGCGTGTATTGCGAATAGATTAAAACTCAGCAGTCGCAAGTATAACGACACTTTGGATACGTAGAGCAACCATAAAAAGACATACCAGATTTAGCTCCTTGCTTAGCAACACGCATTACAAGCTTAGATTGGCAACTAGGGCAAATCATAGATTCGACGCCTGCCCTGTGTGTTTGGGGCGATATTGATGGTTTATTTTGAAAGCTGCGCCCATCTTCAATCATATGTACTAGTTCGCTGCCATTGACTAGCCACAGACGCTTATCTAGAGAAAAAGCGACAGCCTCAGAAGTAAAGCCTCCTGAAGTTACGATAATCATCTTACTGGCATTGTTCGCGATCATGACACCGTACATTTCCCTTAGAACTTGCACACCCACTTTGCGAGTTTTCCAATGCTTACATTGTACAAGGCTTAATTCACTATCTTTTGTAAGCCAAATATCAACACCGCCATCAGATTTTTGAGCGAAAGACTGTTTGACCGCATACCCTTGAGACTTAAAGTATTCTCCGATGTAACTTTCAAATTCGATCCAAGTCAGGTGATTTAGTGGGGAAGTATTCCTCTGAATTTTAATCTGATTGTTCGTCTTGAGATAGTTTCTTTTCCTCTGATATTGCTTGAAAAACGCTATCGGTGCGGGGAGAAGAAATAAGAACGTAAAATATGGAGCCATCAAGGGCAAGTTTGGAGCAATAGCTTCAAAGATGAAATTATTGCTATCCACGGCCAAGCTAGGCAATAGGTATGAAAGCCCAAAATAAATACAAGCAGAGAGTACTACACTTAACCACCATGGAGCGTCCATTAAGTGCCATATGATTCCATCGTGTTTTCGTGCCATTTGAAGATTACCTGATAAGCGTTTAGATGCATTAAAACACAAGCGATAGATGATGGGTATAGTTTGTAAGGTGATATTTATCAGGATGATAGCTATTGATGAGCTAGGGCAGGGAAGGCAACGCTTGAAGTCGGATTCTTTGTTCGGAATCCGAACACTTCTAACTCATAATTGTCGAGTAGACGACATACTCAAGTCAAGATGACTGTGCCCACCAAGCGACTACAAACCAAAGCCTGCATGACATCAAATTTGGGAGTGAGCGGATTTTAAGGCACTTTCATGATAAATTTGCCAACATGATAAAATCGATTAACAACCTCCAATTTATATGAATGACCAACTAACCCCAATCAACAAAGACCATTTGAAAAAACTTATCCGAGCAGAACTGGAGCTAACATGGTTTGATAATAAATCAGCTAGCTCGGATATGTCTTGGGTTACTCCTACGGTGCTAAAAACATTGTTTACTGAGTTGATAACTCATACGCGCGGTAATCAATCAAAGGCTACTAGGATGTTAGGGATCAACAGGGGGAGTTTCAGCAAAAAATTAAACCAGATTACAAGTAATGAACTTGGATTGGTTGAAAGCCTATAGGTATATATCAGCCTATTAGGACACAGCAGAGGGCGCAGTCATCATTACTTTGAAAAACGCGGCAAGTCAGTAGCTTGGTCTAAGTTTACCCCCGTGAGATATCACGGGGGTAGTAGCGAACGGCATGATAATAATGGATAACTTTTGGTAGGGTAAACCAACAGCCTACAACTGCTTTTGTACAGGGCAAGGGTATTGCTCTTTGAGAGCGGCAACAAGGTAGCTTCCGATAGAGCCCGCAAGCCTATTATATTTTTTTACACGAGGATCATGCTCAATTTGGTTATTGATAAGATCTATTAGCTCTTTTGTTTTCCAGTTATATAAAGTGTCGCGATTGGCTGCATCTTTCATGGGCAAGCAATAATCAATGCGCTGATCGCGAGCATCTAATCGAGTGGTATAAAAATCTACCGTATCTGCAGCAGCACGAACGGTGGCTAATAAGTATTGATATTCTTGATTATTCGTCTTTTTATAATACTCCAAGTAATACGTCATAGAGGCTGGATTGTTTTTACTGCCTGAAAGTTCATCAAAACCTTGTGCCGTAGCTCCTGAAAAAGAGCACCATGTGAATAAGCCTAATACGATCCATTTCATCATCATTATTCTCTCCATTTAATATTGTGTATAATACTAGGTTGTTTTGATACCTTACTTGGGTTACTCAATAATTAACCATTATTTATATTTAAGTTCGGGTTTTATCCTCCTCATTCTCTGTTGGCTGCAAGGTGGAAGGTGGCTCAACACGGTTACTGGTGACCTCAAATTGTTCACGTGTCTCCTCCACGATTTGTGAGTGGTTGTCTGGGTTGTAATAACGCTCAGTGCCGCCGCGCTGTTCATGCTGCTCAATCACCGTTTGGCTGGTGTTGCCTAGAGCTTTACCTTTGTATTGTTCGCCCACCATCGTTTGCCACTCGGCTTGGGTCGGCTCAGGATTAAAGGTTTGTTCGTGCTCTTCTTGAGTGGGTACGCTGGCGAGCACAAAATCTTTAAACGTGTCGGTTGTTTTAAATGCTTCCCATTCATTTGTTCGATCTTGGCGTGATTTATCATTACTACCGGTAAGAATCTGCTTTGCTCGTCCTTCTTCAGATTTATATTGCTCCTCCACAAAATCTTGGAATGGTATTTCCAGTTTCTCAATCAGGCTCGCCACTTGACGATGCTCTTGGCTGTTAACTTGGCTGAGCGTATCGACCTCTTGCTGAGATTGTGTCGTGGACGTTATCAAGCCTTGCGTCTCACTAAAGTTCGCCGTAAAGCCAGTGGCGTAAGTGCCCATCTCCGTATTACGTTCGTCGGCCGTGAGGCGGTTGCTTGCATCGATGGTTTGGTTGGCACCAGAGCGGTAGGATTCGATAGCGGCTTGCATTTGGCTTTGTTGTTCGTTGCTCATGCTGCTGAGCGTTTCGCGGTCTTCCTGTGTCCATTTTTGTCCCGAACCTTCGTAGGCTGAATTTTTACCCGTGGCATTTTCTAGCACGTTTGTGTCCAAAAGCTTGTTTCGATACCTACCAGTTTGATGTGATCACCAAGCGATTCTGTCGTACCTTAAGTACCAAGCGACTTTGTCATTATGTTAACTACCAGTTTGAATTTTTACCAGTGGCTCTTTCTCAGAGTGTTTACTCTTCTGTATGTTTGTCGCCCCTAAGTTAGCCAAATTTAGCTCATGGTTGGTTCCTAGTTTTGTTAGGCGAACTTTTTCATAGTGCTCAACTCCATATTTCACATGAATTTTTTATACGTATTGAAATGCACTTGAGTTAGAGCAAGTTATGCCTTTAGGCGTTAATTATTGTGTATAATGTGCGAAATATATTAATTTTGAGATGGTCATCTTGGATCTTAATGACGAAGAACTTGCAATCAGGGACAGGGCAGTCATCTTTGCCAAGAAAAACAGGACTAAGATTTGTAGAAGGCTTACTGATAAAGCAGTCTACCTTCCAGAAGAGGCTCCTGTATCTGTTTTTATGAGTGGCTCTCCAGGGGCAGGGAAAACAGAATCATCTAAAGAATTAGTTGCTTCCATCTCTGATGGTCATGTGCAAGTTCTTCGCCTAGATCCTGATGACTTGCGCATTGAATTTGAAGATTACGATGGTTCGAATTCATACCTATTTCAGCGTGCAGTTGTTATTCTTGTTGAACGTTCGATGGACTATATCTTTAAGAATGGTCAGAGTTTTTTGTTAGACGGAACGTTATCAAGCTACCATGTAGCGGAAAAAAACATTCAAAGATCTTTAGACAAAGACAGAGATGTACTGATAATATTTGTGTATCAACGCCCTGAACTAGCATGGGAATTTGTTAACGCGAGAGAAAAAGTTGAAGGTCGAAAAATTCTCCCTGAACACTTCGTAGAACAATTCTTTGGTTCTCAGACAGTTATAGAGGCGTTGAAGGAAAAATTCGGTAAAAAGATCCAAGTCGACTTGTTGATGAAAGATAATGATGGCAGCACTAGAACTTATCATAGTAACGTTAGTAGCTTGAAACCTTATCTGAAACCGAATTATACTGTAGAAGAAGTAAACAAAATTGTGGGCATTTAAAGGTTGATAGGAGGCTTTATGTTTAATTTTAGCAGTAAGAAGGTTGCTTCATCACCATTGTCAAATTTTGTGAAGCGTACATCTTCAAGTGAAAAGAAAAAAGTTTATAAAAGAGTGATCGTCGCTGCTTCAGAGTCTCAAAACTCAACAATTGAGAAAGCCAAAGCAGTTGCATAATCGAATATGCTCTTGCTCATCAATTTTTTAAGCCGATTCAAACTAATACAGTTGAATCGGCTTTTTTACACCTATAACTTTAGCGTATGAACAAACAAAGGTATAACAATCGCTTAAGGTTCCAAGATACTTTTTCTAATC
>NZ_JBFRTR010000215.1:0-378 GCF_041474215.1 Vibrio sp. 10N.222.52.C12 | reverse complement strand
GATTCGACCCGATTAAAAACCGTATTTATAACGATGAACGTTCTATTAAAGTAGGATACCGTGAAACTCGGGTCCTGGAGTTATTACATAAAAACTCACCCGATATTGTTAACAAACAAGATATTATTAGCTTCGCTTGGGGAAACGAGTTCATAGGGGATACGTCACTAGCGAAAAGTATAAGTTTACTGCGCCAAGGGTTCGTTAGATTAGGCATCAAAGAAACCCCAATCGTCACCGTTCCTAAGGTGGGCTATCGCCTTATCGATGAGTGCGTGGTAATCGACTCCCCCATCAATAATGCAGCCACAACTCCCCTTGCTGATGCGAGCAACCTGATACCCGTCGGCAATAACGGTATTGCTATCGGTACAGCTG
>NZ_JBFRTR010000214.1:0-335 GCF_041474215.1 Vibrio sp. 10N.222.52.C12 | reverse complement strand
GCTCTATCCAGCTGAGCTACAGGCGCATGCCCTGTCGGCGGAGTGGAATAATACGTATATCACCCAATGCCGTCTAGTACTTTTTTAACTTTTTTTTCTGTTTGGTCTCTTTTTCGACAGTTAATATGTGATAAACCCCTTATTTGAGTACTACAACCCGCCACAGCTTATAAGTTGTTGTTTATTGCAACAACTTATCGGGATATAATCACCCATTATTTACATTGGTTTAACAGTTGCTCTTTGCTGGTTAAAGCCAAAACACCCTTCCAACACTATAAATTGGTAAGCATGTACTTACCTTGGGAATGTAAAGTGAGTTTAATGGATATGTC
>NZ_JBFRTR010000213.1:0-339 GCF_041474215.1 Vibrio sp. 10N.222.52.C12 | reverse complement strand
AACACAACCATGACCAACGAAGTGAAGCGTGTGTGTGAAACATTCGGTCTAACAAAAGAAGATTACGTAGAAATCTACAAGTACTCGGTAGAAAGCGCTTTTGCTTCAGACGAAGTGAAACAGCACCTAATGGGTTTCGTTGAGCAAATCTAATTGGTAAAGCGCGCCTTTTGCTGAATAGCTGAGCTCACTTAGCATTAATGCTTAAAGGTACAAAATAGGAAGAGAAAGGCTGAGGCTTTTCTCTTTTTTAAGCATTGTGGCATTTTATCTAGCGAGCAGTTTTATAACGATTCTAGATGCAATAGTTAGTACTCATAATCGGCGTTGTTGATCAAA
>NZ_JBFRTR010000212.1:0-832 GCF_041474215.1 Vibrio sp. 10N.222.52.C12 | reverse complement strand
TGCAGAGGTGGATCATGGCTGAACATAAAAACCCAATCCGTGGGTATCTCTCTTGCCCGGTTTGTCAGTCGGTCGCCAGCGCTCATCAAGTGGGTGAAGGGAAACTGATTGCTACAGGGGAGCCGCCTAAAAACAGCCGCAACATCGGGTTGATGTATTACCGTTGCCCAAAGTGCGGTAACAGCTCACATAGCCATGAAGTGACCAAGTTCATTAAAGCGAATCTTGTCGCTGACTCAACCGAACTTCAACCGACAGTCACCGATAAACTGTCGGTGGTTGATCCGGTTTTGATAACCGAACCTAACCGAACAGAGGTAACCGACGCGGTAACCGAACTAACCGAGGGGTTAACCGAACCGGAAGAAACACAAGAAACCAGTAAAGACGCGGTTTCCAACCGAGCGGTAACCGAAACGGGCAGCGATGAAGAAACAGAAAAAAACCAAGGCAAGTTTTCCTTTAAACGAGTCGTAGCAGCGTTGGTGTCGGTTATCTTCCTCATCTGGGCATTTTCTCAACTGCTACCTAAACCGAAAGCCCCAACCGAACCAACGCAAGGGGGTGAGCATGGAGCAAACGAATGAAGTCTTGTTGGAGGAGTCAGCGGCAGTGGATGATTGGGGGGATTTTGGCGCGGTCATTGATCAGCTTGAACAGCAAGAGCAAACCGAAAGCGAACCAGTTAGCCTAACCGGCTCAACCGAAACGGTAACCGAAGATAAAACCGAAGCCATGGCGGGCTTACTGGATATTGTGTTCGCTTTAACCGAACAAGCCACGTCCATGATTTCAGGGGTTGAGTTTGAATTCGACGGTAAAGGGAAACAAG
>NZ_JBFRTR010000211.1:0-961 GCF_041474215.1 Vibrio sp. 10N.222.52.C12 | reverse complement strand
GTTTTAGATTTCTTATTTATAATTTTGACATTAGAGACCAAGGTTGAAATATACGCGTCTCCGACTTTGTTTCTTCGACGCTCAGAATCCACTTTCAACACATGAGTTTGGTTTTTGTTCTTTGAAGTTGAGGTCGCGATATTGAACTCTGATAACTGGTTCCCCAGCAGTTCAATTGCTTTTCTTGACTCTCTATCTGAAGAGAGACGGATGTTAATTTGGCTGCTTAGTTTTTGGTGTGTAATAGTCAGCAGTTCGATTGCGCTGATGTCAGCTTTATAACTAGGCTTCAGAGATGAAAGCATCGCGATATGCACAGAAGCATCGTGTTCAGTTTGATAAACACTGCGATTGTCTAACCACCAAAGTAATTTATCTTCGTGAGAAAGCGCATCAAGTTCGATTTGAGATTTACGGTTTAGATCTTTTATTTCGCGAATCAACTGTTGAGTCACGAGTGACTTTTTCACTCTTACTTCGACAAACGCACCAAGATCATTCTCTTCCATTTGTACATATTCGATACCATTTAAGGTCAAGGATTCAGTCTTAGTATTAACTTTGTTATCAACTAGACTATTTGAAAAACCCTTACCATTGGTTTCTCGAACGGTGTCTCTCATGTAAAAAGACGACTCGACTTGAGTCCATAACTTTTCGTTGATGTTGTTTACAGCAATTTTTTTAGCATGAGACAGAGTTAGCGCTTGAGAAACTGCATAAATGTACTCGTCACTGTCTACTTTAGGCTTTAGATACCATTCAGGTTTTGTAGATTGACAGCCAGAAAGAACAAGCAACGCGAATAGCGCTATGAAAAAGCGAACTATTTTTTTATTTGAAGACATTTGGAACCAACATCGAAAAAGTTTGTCGCAATCTTATATCCTCAAAATTAAACATTCAAACGACCAAATTTATAGTTTGATTCATTTTTGAGCCAAATATATTTATTTTCTAT
>NZ_JBFRTR010000210.1:0-1876 GCF_041474215.1 Vibrio sp. 10N.222.52.C12 | reverse complement strand
ATATTTATCCGTAAATTTATCTATCTCTAAATTAAATAAAAGAAGGGCTCAAGAATGAGCCCTTAGCTTGATAACAAAGCAGTTTTATACTTATTTAAAGAATTTGATTACTTCGTGATTCAAGCAACCTCTTTTTCATATTTACGAGCTAATGTTTCTTTTTGTTCAGTATCTAAGACTCGACCTGCGGTTTGAAAAAAACGCTGCTCTTCTTCTTCTAAATGATGTTCAACCTTATCTTTTAATGTTTTCATTAAAACAAGCCAAGCTGGTGAAGACATCTCTGTATCATCGAGTTGAGCGAGTATTTTGTCGATTCCATGATGTTCAGCGATTCCATGTCTAGTCATGTCAATGGATTGATCACTCTCGATCAAAGGTGCATAAAAATGGCGCTCTTCTGCAATCGCATGCTTGGTTAACTCATCCTTAAGGTTAACATAGAGTTCTTGCCTAGCTTGTGTGTCTCCCGAAGTTTGGAGTAACGCATCCATCAAAAGTCGTTGCTTTTCATGACTGTCTTTGAGCACATCAAATATATTTTTCATGTCTAATTCCTACTTCATTGGTTTATTTTTATGAGGATTTTGGCATCTCATTGCACTCTAGATGACAGTTCTAGCAATCTTCATCTTTCGCATCTAAATGCTCTTTAATATTTTCACAGCTATCTTCTATTGCGTTTTGAGTATCCTCTACAGCCTCATCTACATTTTCCCCGGCTTGTTCCATCGGACCTTCATCACTACATGCCGCAAGTGCAAATGTAATACCCACAATAGTTAAAAAACGGTAAGCGTTCGATTTGATGTTCATATAAACTCCTAATGTTTGTTTTTATTCAGCAACATAATTACCACTGAAACCAGTAGTGATATTGCAAATATATAAAATATGATCTTTGCTACTGTCGCAGCAGCCCCAGCGATACCACTAAATCCCAAGAGGGCGGCAATAATTGCGACAATAAAAAATATTAGCGACCAGCGAATCATCGTTATTCCCCAATTTTTAATAAATTACCAATTGTAGAGAGGTTAAATAATATTTAATTTATCCACCACTCTCTCTACATTCGGGGTATTATTTGCTATAGATAAAGCTAAGTCGTGTTCACTGCTTGATGAAACTGAACCTTTCAAGATAACCACACTGTTTTCGGTTTCAACTTGAATATCGCTACCACTAACATTGGTATTCATTAATAAACGAGTGATTACCAGTGTCTTTATGTGAGCATCAGTCAAAGCTTGTACGGCTGCGGGTGTTTTTTCTTTGTCTTCATCAATCACTGTAAGTTCGTTTTTTACAGACTTAACGTCATCTAGGCTTAGCACTAACTCTTCTGCCAAATCTTTCTCTGTTTCATTTTTAACCGAGCCAGTTAAAGTAACCACTCGATTTTTAACGTAGGTGTTGATGTCAAATGAGTTTAAATTAGTATTCAGTAATAAAGTCGTTTCTGCTTTTCCATCAATCCACGCATCGAAAGTTTCTTTTTCCCACATGCTATTAGCAAAAACAGTTGATGAAGAAGTTGCAATCAAAGTAGCTAATAATATTTTACTTGTAGTATTTCTCATTAATTATTTCCTCTAGTTAACTGACACTTGTACAATTGCAACCAGCATGCCAACTTTTTAACTAACTGAAAATAAAGGATTTACACTTTAATTTTAAAAATTTACCATTGGTAAAATAATCGGAGGTGTATTAATTACACTAGTATTTTGTAAAAATTATCATCAATGGAGATCCTAGAATAATTAGTATAAATACTATTAATTAGCCACGTCTACTATTAGTAATATTGTAACTACATTTAAAAGATGGCGTACAGTAAACGATAGATTCGTATTTTAAGGACATCATGTTA
>NZ_JBFRTR010000209.1:0-1058 GCF_041474215.1 Vibrio sp. 10N.222.52.C12 | reverse complement strand
CTTTTATGATGTAATAAAACTCGGGAAAACCAAGTTAAAGTGGAAATTTATTAATATAGAAAAGCTATTTAGTGTACGAATCTTACTGATTCTAAAATAACAAGCGATTATTTAGTTTTTCTCTACAGATTGGTGTTATAAGTGATAGATAAAGTATTTGTAGTCGACCTTGATGGTTGCCTTTCAAAAAGCGATATATTGGAAGAATCTTTGATTGTAAATCTCATTAAGAACCCATTCAAGATATTTCCGTTATTGTCAGCACTTTTAAATGGCAAAGTTGCTTTTAAAAGAGCCGTTTATAGAATATTTGGCTTTGATCCTTCCTCCCTTTCCTATGATCAAAGAGTCATTGAGTTATGTAATAAAAAGAAGAAGCAAGGTTACAGAGTCGTACTTTGCACTGGTTCTCTACATGAAATAGCAATAAAAGTCCAGGGGTTTCTTGGTGTTTTCGATGATGTTATTGGGACAGATCAGGTTAATAATACAGGGGCTGAAAAAGTTAAAACGATCAATAATGAGTACCCTGGATCACACATAGAATATATAGGTAACTCTCAAGATGATATTCCGTTATTTGAAGCCTTTAGTTCTTCGTTTTTAATAAATTATAAATTTAAAACGTTAAGACGACTAAAGGCTAATCCTGTTGAGGTGATCGGAGAGCCTGTATGTACACTTAAAAACTACTTCAGGATGTTGAGACCACATCAATGGTCTAAGAACATATTGGCTTTTGTTGCACTTGTTAGTTCACATAGCTACTTCTCTTTGGATAATATATTACTCTCATTGTCTGCTTTTTTTTGCTTGTCACTATGTGCCTCTAGTCATTATATAGTCAATGATATTCTCGATATAGCATCTGATCGGAAACATGAAACTAAAAGGGCCAGAGAGATTCCTGCTGGGAATGTTTCATTATTAGTAGCAACTGTTATTTCACTTTTGCTATTTATAATATCACTAGCAATGTCCTATTTTATTAATAATTCACTTTTTATATCTATATTGGCATATTTTATTATTACCAATGTGTATTCTTTTATATTAAA
>NZ_JBFRTR010000208.1:0-699 GCF_041474215.1 Vibrio sp. 10N.222.52.C12 | reverse complement strand
ACATCGCACCTAATGTGTAAGGTGGGAAGTAACCGAATGCGCCGTCCGTCCAGTGGAGAATGTGACCTGCATTTTAAGGTAGTTGCGGCTGTCCAAATTCTTGCTAACGGGGCGACTTAACTCACAAAGTACGAAAAGTGGGGGCAGAGTACAGTTCTTGACTCAAACGAATTCGCTAGTTTTTGCTCTGTAAATCGCACTGAAAGAGTCACACACATACAAGGTAGTATGAGCATAGCCTTGAACAAGCCCAAAATCCTCGCTGAGAGCGTTTGAGGCGGTCTGAGGGTTGTTTTTGGTAGCTAATTTACCCATTTACCATAATAAGAATGATGAACTCCGACTTTAATTGCATGAAACGAGAGCTATCTATTTAGTTTCACTGCTGCGACAATCTTAATTTCTTACTAAACTGGAATTAGTATTGAACTAATAAAAAAGGAATAGTTATGCGAATTGTTTTTTTTGTTTTTGCTCTTTTTTTTTCTTCCCTTTCATTTGGAGGTTTTAAACCAATTCACGATAAAGCCTTAGAAGAAAAAGCACTCGATGCATTAGAAGTTCACTTAGTAGCTGAAGGTTTGATAAGAGATGATGCTGAGCTAGCTCTCGCGTATGAGGAGGGAGGGAAGAGTATTTTTTTCTTTCGAGTAAGAGAGCATGAAGGTGGGGATGAGTTATATAGGGTTTTTTGCTCAA
>NZ_JBFRTR010000207.1:0-856 GCF_041474215.1 Vibrio sp. 10N.222.52.C12 | reverse complement strand
AAGAGCGGTGTTTTGGTAGCTGCATTGCGATAACTTGTTTCGCTTGACCGTGTTTGAATAGGCTAGATGCTAAGTGCTCAACACCTTGTGCTGTTGTACGCTCAGACATACCGATAAGAACCGTACCGCGACCGATTACAAGAACGTCACCGCCTTCAATGGTTGAGTTGTCGTAGCTGATGTTTTCTTCATCGCCGAAGTACTTAATGAAGTCTTGGCCAGCAAATGTTGGGTGCCAGCGGTAAATAGCGCGAACGTGGTTGGTTTCACGTTGACGAGCAGGTTTCGCCATCGGGTTGATGGATACGCCACCGTATACCCAGCAAGATGTGTCACGAGTAAATAGGTGGTTTGGTAGCGGTTCGATAATGAAGTCGGTTGGTGCGTGCATGCCTTGCATCATTGAAGATGATTTCATTGGCATCTCAGCGTAAGACAGACCACCCGTTAAGATTTTTGCTAACTCTAGGGTTGGTAAATCGCCCAAGTAGCAGCGCACATCATTGGCGAATGTTTTACCCAAACGGTAATCAGATACTTGGCAGTTTAGTAGCCAATCTTTCGCTTCTGGCACGGCTAGCGTGTCTGCTAGCAGGTCTGTAAGAAGAAGAACCTCTACACCTTGATCACGTAGCGTTTGAGTAAATGCGTCATGCTCTTTACCCGCACGCTCAACAGCCAATACGTCATCAAACAGCAAATCGTGACAGTTAGAGGGTGTTAGGTGAGTCAGTGCGCGTCTTGGGCGGTGAACTAGAACGCGGCGTAATTGACCTATTTCAGAACCTACATAGAACTTACTCATGATCGTCTCTCTCTTATATATTTGAATTACTTTTATCGCTAAGAGTATTTA
>NZ_JBFRTR010000206.1:0-454 GCF_041474215.1 Vibrio sp. 10N.222.52.C12 | reverse complement strand
ACTACCTTGAAAAACACCGTAAGAAAGAGAATCATCGGCGATGTTGATCCCATCATACGACTGTATCAGGTAGTTTAGAGAAGTAATCGACCTACAAAACTGTTCTTCTGATTTAATTAATACTAAATATTCAACTTTCATTATCTTATGACCACCGACCGTTTAAAAACGTCATCATTCTAACTTAAATTAACGATATGCGCTTAGTTTAATAAGCAGATATAACAGCTATTAGACAGAGAAATTCTTTACTTAAATACAGAGTTTTTCTGTCTAGTTTCTTATGTAACCTATTTTAAGCGACTTACTTTATTCATAACAACGACTTATTGTTCTTAGTTTGTGATTGAACAAGAAAATGTAGATGTTTTCCTATCTAACGAGACTATGTGTTAAAAAAGTGAGATCTGTACTTAGTGGTATTGTTAAAACAAGTTTACTATTGATAATAAAG
>NZ_JBFRTR010000205.1:0-1866 GCF_041474215.1 Vibrio sp. 10N.222.52.C12 | reverse complement strand
GCGCCTTATCAGCCTTGCCTGATTTACCTTTCCCTTGAAGCTTCTTCGCATCCATGAACTTGCGACGAGCATGCGCTAAGCACCCTACATTGGTGACGTGATGCAGACCATCATAAGCCGCGTAGCCATCGGTTTGTAGATAACCGTTGTAGTCACCTAAAAAGTCCACGGGACACGCCCTCGCGCGACTGTTTTGATAGTCGTACAAGGCAATATTTTTCACATTCGGCAGTGCCGCTTCGGGTGAGTCAGCGCCTGAGCAGTAGAGCCACATATAACACTGCTTCTCTTCTTTGAGCACATTGAGCGGCGTTTCATCCGCTTGAACCACCACTTGTTGAAGTAGGTGCTCTTTCAAGGCGGCATACAGCGGGGCGAACTTCTCACTGACTTGGATGACCCACCTAGCCATGGTGGTACGTGATAGCTCGATACCCGACTGGGTAAACAGCGATTCTTGACGGTAAAGTGGCATCGCGTATTGGTATTTTCCAAGAATGATGTTGGTCAGCAAACTTTCTGTGGCGAAGCTTTTAGGGATGAGGCTCTGAGGGGATGGCTTCTGAACGATTCGGCTGCTGTCGCCTGTTTTCTCGCACTGGCGGCAAGCGTACTTAGGACGAACATATTCCAACACTTTGAGTACCGCTGGCGTGAACTCTAGCTTCTCGCTGCGGTCTTCCCCGATTTTATGCAGGCTATGATTGCAGCAAGCGCACTGCTTTTCATGGTCGTCTATATCAAGTTCGATAACCTCACGAGGCAAGGTCTTAGGCAGAGGTTTACGTTTACCGCGCTTTTTCGTTGTGGTCGTGGTTGTCACCTCAACCTCGTCTTCTTTAACGGCTTCACATTCCGCTTCGTTGAAGAGGTCACCTTGTGATTCATCGTAAGGCTTTAATGCCTCCGAGCGTTTCGCGAACTGACGGTCGAAGGCGAGTTTGAGTTGTTCAAGCAGCGATTGGCGCTCTTGTTTCCACTCATTTTTCTCCGACATCAGAGCAGCTACCATCGCTTGTAGCTCGGCAACATCTTGGCTTTCTGGGTCGATATTTGGCGTCTTTTTCATAGCATTGATCATACTAAAATCGTGCCGTTAACGCTTGGAGAATAAGGCTTTATTCTCGATTAACTCATTGTAAAATCGTTTATTTTGATGGGTTCGTGGCCGATAATTGTGAAGCCTGAAAGCAGTCTGTCAAGCTCAAATTGAGTGAGGGTAAACACCTGATTTTTCTCTTTTGAAGGCCACTTATACTTGGCTTTTTCAAGGCATTTATACCAGAGGGCGAAGCCTGTTTTATCCCAGTACAACACTTTAATCTTATCGCGCTGTTTATTGGTAAACAGGAACAGCGCACCGCTGCCAAGAGGCAAGTCAGTATCATTTTCGATAATCGCTGCAAGGCCGTTGATGGACTTTCTAAAATCGACGCTTTCACGATAAAGGTAAATGTCTGGAGCGCTGAGCATACCTTTCATGACAACGCTCCAATGAGTTCAGCAAGATAGGTGGCTGGCGTGCCTTGAGGAATGCTCAGCTCCACATCATTGATGAGAAGTGTCATGTTCGCCGTAGCTATCTGGGCCTGATACTTGGTTGTCTTTTCAACGATTTCGGCTTTAACAAATCCGACAGATTCCGATTGGCTTGCTGTTTGGAGTTGACGCCGTTTGGCAAAGAACGTGGATAAACTCAGTCCATGCTCTTCACAAAAAGCGCGTTGGGTAACACTGCTGCTTTCATATTGCTCAAACAGTGATTGCCATTCTAGGTTGGTACGTCGTTTTGCCATTTCAACTCTCCTTTGGGTTGGAGAGTTGATCTTATTCTTCGTGCTGAAGGATTAGAATGCGGTGTTCATG
>NZ_JBFRTR010000204.1:0-2632 GCF_041474215.1 Vibrio sp. 10N.222.52.C12 | reverse complement strand
GCCTTTTGCTGAATAGCTGGGCTCACTTAGCATTAGTGCTTAAAGCACAAAATAGGAAGAGAAAGGCTGAGGCTTTTCTCTTTTTTTATGTCCAAAAATCGCTAATCTTGCAGTATTCGTCATTTAGACCGAGACTCTCGGAAAGTGGGCAGCATGAGTAATACAAACGATCAAACTGAACTCGATAAAATGTTATCTGGGCAAGTATATGATGGTGCAGACCAAGAAATTGATACCATACGTACCAATGCCAAAAAGGCGTTAATGGCCTTCAACAACCATCAAAATCCAGATCAACAACACACATTGCAAGAGCAGCTATTCGGTAAAGTCGGGAGTAGCAGCTTAATCCAGCCCCCTTTTCATTGTGAGTTTGGAAAAACCATCGAGATTGGTGACGACACCTTCATCAATATGAACGTCGTAATGCTAGATGGTGCGAGAATCAAAGTCGGAAACAATGTTTTAATTGGACCAAGCGTCCAATTCTATACGCCATCACACTCCCTTGATTATCGTAGCCGTCGTAAATGGGAAACCTTCTGTTTACCGATAACAATCGAAGATGATGTGTGGGTTGGTGGAAACTCGGTCATCAACCAAGGCGTGAAGATTGGGGCTCGCTCGGTTATCGCGGCGAACTCTGTGGTCAACAGCGATGTACCGCCAGATTGTCTATACGGTGGCACGCCGGCGAAGTTAATTCGACACTTGGATACTGAGCAATAAAGTTAAATAGAAAAATAAAGCTCATTAAAAGAAAAAATAGAAAAAGAGGCGATGTTCATGATGAAACAGCGCCTCTTTTTAATCGATTCGTTTTAGCTTTTATCAGTCTTTTCTATCCGTCGTTTTTCTACTTATCTTGCCTACCTAGATTATCTACATAGAGAAACCTGACTAAAATAGATAGCTTGAGAATTTCGCTACATGATCACGTAAATTCGACGCCAAGAGCACGAAGTTCGTTCTCACATTGCGCAGAATCGATAAACTGAATACCCGCCATACCTACGGCTTTTGCTCCTTCTACGTTGTAAGGCATATCATCAATGAACACCGTTTCTGAAGCCTCCAGTCCATTATTTGAAAGCAACGCTTGGTAAATCTCAGGCTGCGGTTTAAGCATGCCAAGTTCAGCGGATACGGCTGCGCCATCAAACAAAGGCCAAAATTCGTAGGTGGCTTTTAGGTGTTCAACAATCTCGACCACGTTGTCGGTAAGTGCATACACACCATACCCAGCACGCTTTACGCGCTCGATAAGGTCGACAGAACCATGCAATAAGATCTGCGTTTTCTTAACGTAATAAAACAGGCGGTCGCACTCTAATGAAGATAAATCGAGCTCTTGTTGGTAGCGAAGTTTGGCTTCATTTTCGGTTAAGAACCCTTTGTTCAAATCCGACCAAATCGCACTTTGGAAAATCGAAAGCGCTCGGGCTTCAGGGTCGGCAATGTTACCAAACGTTAGTTGAGTAATTTCCAGCGGCGACCAACGCACAATCACATTACCCACATCAAATACGACATTTTGATTTGATTCGAACTCATACCCTACTCCTGAATTAGTCACTTAAAATAGCAACAACACAGACATTAAATGCCGCACGTTAAAGTTCATAATCTTGTTTTACAAAATGAGGACTAGAATCACAAGATGTAATCAAGTCAGCGCAAAAGGTGGTCACTAGTACCCCTAACTAACCCTATTTATCATCACCCACTTAACCTTCTATGTTACAATTATGAGTCATTCAGAGCGTACTGAATCCCTGATTTAGTTCACTATTCTTTAGTCACAGTGAATACACTTTAAAGTTATTGATCTATGAAAAAGTACGAGTTAGTTGTCCAAGATATTGTGAGCAAGATCTGTCAAAACAGTATCAATCATAAGCTTCCCGCGGAAAGAGAACTCTCTGAAATATATGGGTTATCTCGATTTACTATTCGAAAAGCGCTAGCCAAGCTAGAGGCTATTGGCATGGTGAAATCTAAGGTGGGTTCTGGTTACTTCGTCAACACTTCTCTCATTGGTACACCACTGGTGTACAACTCCATTACTGAAAACAGTTTTGAAGAGATCTCTTATAAAAAGCTCCAACTGAATAAAGCGCTACCCGATAACCACGAACAGCAGATTTTTTCTTTAGACGACAATGACTACATTTGGAAAATTAGACGTCTTCGATTGATTAACAACAAAGTAGTTCAGATTGAAGAAGCCAAGATCCCTGTCAGCGTCTTCCCAGAGATGAATGCCGAGATCATTGAAAGCTCAATCCAGAAACATGCATTGGCGAAAGGTCTTCAGATCGATAGCTACTTAACGACGTATCAAGCGATCAACGTATCTAAAGAAGACGCGGAGTTGCTCGGCTGCAAAAAAAATGCCGCGGCGATGAATATCACCAACCGAGGTTTCTTAGCATCGGGGGATCTATTCATCGTCAGCGATATCATCGACATCAAATATCAATGCACCTATCACACTCCTTTTAACAATGAGAGCATGAGCTTCCGAGATAAGAAGTAACCTTTTAATTCGATTTAATATGGTTAATTTTTATAGATATAAGTTAATTACTCTATAGATTAGCCACTAATATTATTTCACATCTAATATTAT
>NZ_JBFRTR010000203.1:0-208 GCF_041474215.1 Vibrio sp. 10N.222.52.C12 | reverse complement strand
CAGGTCGCACGGGCACTTTCGAGCTAGAAAGTGCCAAGGGTAGAAATTCAACCTAAGAAACTCTTGTCGAGTAGACGACACTTGTTACCAAGTGCCGCCCCTCTAAGAACCGTACGTGCAACTTTCACTGCATACGGCTCAAGCCTCCACTAAGGCATCATTGGTACCCAGCAACTTATAACGCAGTCAGGACAGGCTCTTTCCAAGA
>NZ_JBFRTR010000202.1:0-287 GCF_041474215.1 Vibrio sp. 10N.222.52.C12 | reverse complement strand
GTTAAAGAGCAAGAGTTTTAAGTGTTAAACTTTTAAACCCATTTTTAAATACTCTCTTACGAGAATGCTTAAAGATGGTGGGCGATACCGGGCTCGAACCAGTGACCCCCTGCTTGTAAGGCAGGTGCTCTCCCAACTGAGCTAATCGCCCATAAAGTTTTAATTCCTAATGGAAGGAATGGTGGAGCTATGCGGGATCGAACCGCAGACCTCCTGCGTGCAAGGCAGGCGCTCTCCCAGCTGAGCTATAGCCCCATATTTTTATTTCCTTGGGAGGAAATGGTGGG
>NZ_JBFRTR010000201.1:0-3886 GCF_041474215.1 Vibrio sp. 10N.222.52.C12 | reverse complement strand
AAGCAAACGTTTATGTAGGATTGTTAATTTTCATCTCATTAATAACTATCAAACCATAAGAAGTGTCAATACTAGAACTAATAATAGGAGAAATTTCGATTGAGAATTATAAAATCAAAATACGATATGGCACTTCATCATTTCATTAAATAATATCTACCCTAATTTCACGACCTCTATCCATGACCGCATCGATACAACCCCATAGATTAAAAAGCATATTGAACCAAATATTTAAGCTTTTGGTGTCATGCATACGACCTCACTGGATGAGGCACTAAAGCACCTCAATGAAACAACACACATAAATGAAAGTAACTCTACTTATTTTAGGCATACCTTTCAGGTTCTCGATAAAAGAACAAACCAAAATTACCCTAACTTTTATAAACAATTTTAATTATGAAACCAGGGTTATATTGTTTTCTTAGTTGTTGTCTATTGAATAATTTGGTAAATTTGTATCATTTCATTTCAAGACAATAGCAAGTATAGGTAAAACAGATATCTATGTGGGACTTTAGACCTCAGGAGTGCTTTCAACTTCGAAATAAAATATCAGGCGAAGAAAAGAGACTAACCCATACAGAAAGCCAGTTGTTATTGCTCTTACTTTCGAATAAACATCGAGTCGTAACTAAGTCAGAAATTCACAAAAAAATTTGGCTAGGAAAATGTGTTTCAGATGCCAGTATCACACACAGTATTGCTTCATTACGTCTAGCTTTAAATGATACAGCGGAAGCGCAATGTATCATTCGAACCGTACCTAAAGCCGGCTACTTTGTCGCTGAGAATAAAATAGCTCTAGCTTTAACCAACCAAGACCAATCCTATACTGGGCGCCCTGATAAGATACGAGCTCTTAAACTTAGGTGTTCTTGGCAAGTTGGAGTAATACTTTTATTAGTCAGTATGAACTTGTTACTGTTTTGGTTTTTGTTCATCCCTTCACAAAGCGAACCTAAACTGAACATGTCAAGGTTGAACTCTCAAACCAACACTTTTACGATCAAGAACAACGATTTCCATAGTCAACAGCTCCTAGAACAACTGATTAGACACCCTGATTTGAACAATGTGAATTTTTATATCACTTCAAATAAAACTAGGATTTATGTAAGTTGCATTCACCAGAATTCCTCATCACCTTACGGCCAAAGCATCAACTTCTCCATTGATATTAAGCGCGCTATAGAGAGAACTAGTAATGATATTGTACAAAAATGCCAATAAGCGCTACAGACTTGGCGTTGTCTTTTTACTTGCCTTGTTTCCTATTCAAATCTTTCTGAACGCATCGTTTATTCCTAGTTTTGCTAAAAACGCTACTACCCAAATAAGTAAAACGATTCTGACTTACGGTGAGACAATGGGAGACAATAAATACAGAAAAATCGACTACCACTTAAAACCTTATCTATGGAACCGATTTCTCTTACTTACTTCTATCCATTTCGGCAATGGGAAAAAGGTTGATACACAATTCCTTATTACCTTTTGGCCAAAATCTATTTATTCAATAAAATACATCAATAAGCTGGTTGACGCTCCAGAGTCAGAATATTTCGATTTGCCGGAGCAACATGTCCTTTTTGACGGGGGCGAAGAAATTTTTCAAACTTTGCGAGAAACCCCATACCAATATTGCTACATCCAACTGTCGAACAGCTCAGTTCAATGTGTCAATATATCTAAAGATAAAGAAAAAAATCGCCTTCAATGAGAAGAAAACAGCATAGCATGTGGACATTTAATCCAACACTTCGGCATCAACTAACTAACCAAAGTAATGGGAAGAGCAAAAAATTGCACTCTACAGATTGCAAAATTTTAGAGCTTTTATGTCAATATCAAGGAAAAACTGTTTCAAAAAACGCCTTAATAAACGCGGCTTGGCCGGGGCGTGTCGTCTCTCAAGCGAGTTTAACGCAATCCATAGCTCACCTACGCATAGCTTTAGGAGATAATGGCCGCCAACAAAATATTATAAAAACTGTACCTAGACATGGTTATTCGGTGGTTAGCGACCTCATAAGTCTTGAGATGCCTGTAGCTCTTGAACAAGACAACTTATCAACCTCTTGCTCAGAAATACCCCAAGACACTCCCCAACTAGAGCATCAAGAAAAGATTGGTCTATCAGCTCATCTACAATACCTTCAAAAATTTATTTTATTGATTCTCTCACTCTTGTTGCTACTTAGCATTACTTGGTTAGCACGGATCATATATTACAATAGCACCACAGATCGTCTCCAATGGAATCAGCGTGAGTATTTGGGGGTAACGTATTACTTTACGAATACTAAAAATGGAAGTCAACGTTTCAAGGATCTCAAACGGAGATACTCAAGTGATTTGCGTATGCTATATATTTCTGAAAACCCCGAGCAATTGTATATATCGTGTGTTTACCAACCTAACAATTTGCATGAACGTCACACAATGAATTTTAGTTTTTCCCGAGATTATTCAATCGAGCAAGTAAAAGAGGCCATTAATGAACAATGTCAGTAAAGCCATCGTTTGGCTGGTGTTGGCAAATACACTCATCATTGCGCTGCTCTCGTGGATGAATAACCTTAACCATCCTCCATTCCTCGATGGTCGAAACAACACCATGTTGTTTTCTCGCGGTCGTACATATACAAAATTTGAAGTCGATACCTTCAAAGAAGTTATTACCGTTGAGCATCGGTGGGGAGGAGTCCACGATATCCATTCGAGCACACTATCCGAAGGAGAAAACAAGGCTCTCAACGTTTATTACTCAGTTTATTTTTGGGGCATAAACCTTTTTTCGACGACCAACGTACTACGTAGCTCAAACTACATTCCCTCCACCGAACTCGACTTCGCTGAAGCCCACTTGATTAACGATTCCTCGGAACAATTTTTCCAGACCTTGTATCAAGACAAATATATATTTTGTTATTCCAGTTTATTAACCAGCAGTGTCCAGTGTATCACTGCAGATTAATTAGAGTAATTAACCTAATCAACCAACACATTTAGTTATAACCAAATGTGTTTAAAATAAACCCTTTAATACCAATGAGTTAATTTAATTTTGTAAAATTACGGTCAACGGTAAGTGTTGTAAAATTTGGATTTGTTCATTAGTGTTTTTAAGGTTTTTTGGACATAGTACTAGCAAATAAGACATGTCCGAGAAATACAATACTCATGAGCAACAAAAGAGAACCTTTAAAGATCACTGCACTCTTGTTGGAAGGAAGCCCAATCACAGCGATTTCGGGACCAATCGAAATGCTGACCATCGCTTCAATACAAGCAGGATTACCTACCCCACAGGTTAGTTACGTATCCGTTACAGGTGAGCCCACTCAATTTCTTGGAGGACTCATAATTAACTGTAATACACATTGGGCATCCGTCGAACAGACCGATATTTTGCTAATAGGCGCATGTGGTGATATAAGTAAAGGGTCTTATGTCTTATCCGAAGAGGTTAAGTCTTGGCTACAAAAACAAATCGCGCAGTCTGAGTTTGTTCTCTCTTTATGTACAGGGGCTTTTCTTCTGGCGGAGCTTGGGGTTTTAAACAAACGAAGCGCTACTACACATTGGGTATATGCTGAAGATTTTCGCAAGCAATTCCCCCAAGTAAAATTCAAACCACACTTAAAAATTACTCATGAAGGCAGATATATATGCACCTCTGGTATTAAAGAATACTTCGCCGCAACAATCTTGTTAATTGACGCTCTGTTGGGCACCGCCCAAAGAATAAAATGTGAACAATATTTGGGAGGCGATATTTCGAAAATAAAGCGAATTTTTTTAACAAGTTTTGTTCAATACCAACAGCACAGTGACGGTTTGATTAATCGATTACAAGAATGGATGCATAATGAAGACC
>NZ_JBFRTR010000200.1:0-426 GCF_041474215.1 Vibrio sp. 10N.222.52.C12 | reverse complement strand
CTCGTAGGTTTGATGATTTCGTGAAATACACGGAAATATGTAGGTTTGCATTTTGTAATCCGTTTGGATGACTATCAATGTAGTCCATATGGATTAGAGGGGTCAAGAGTGAAATTGGGAAAAAAGATCAAAGCAATTCGTATCGCTGAACGGTTAACTCAAAATGAAATGTCTCAACTAATTGATATGCCTTTAATTTCTCTTCGTAACTATGAGCAAGAAAAAAGAGGGGTAAGTGAAGAAAATTTGATAAAGATCACACAGCATGAGCTTTTTAAAAAGTATGCCTATTGGTTGGTAACTAGCGACGTTCTTCCCGAGTCGGGCCAAATTAGCCCCGACTTTTCTATCCTATTAGAGCTCGGCATTGTCGAAAAAGTAACCAGCGACAAGAAACTTGCCTAACGGTTTGCTTGCTTAAATACT
>NZ_JBFRTR010000199.1:0-1516 GCF_041474215.1 Vibrio sp. 10N.222.52.C12 | reverse complement strand
ATTTGATCAACAACGCCTATATTGTGCGATTGCTCTTGCAAAGACTAGGCTTGGCTTTCCGCTGTATCCAATACTTTGTTGTTAAACTCTTTTGTGCCTTTGTAACCCATAAATAGTGCTACAGCCCAAATGATGAAACTAATTGGAGATGCAATCACGGTAATTGCACATACAATAGCAATGATTAGATTAATAATACCCCACATGACGCTTCCTGCGTACATTTGACCAGCACCTGGAATAAAGAAGCCAAGTGCTAAGGCAACAATTGGGTTCTTCATGTTGTTCTTAAGTCTAGCTTCTTTAATTGAGTCGTTCATTTTAATCCCCTAATTAGTGTTTGTGTTCTAAAAGGTTAATCCACGTAGAACAATTAAGTCAAATGCATTAATTGTTTCACTTTTATTTCATTTTTGTTTAATTGTCATGGAAGTGTAATAAATTATATTTGTAATAAAAAGTTCTGTCAGGTTTTTTACGTACAACCATTCCAATGTCAATAATTTATTTTGGGTGATTTCTATTTCGTGATTAAAGGTTAATAACCATCTCAATTGCTCGATAATTGATCGCCAAGCAGATGCGTACTGTTTCTATAAACTCAGTTTCTATGGGCTAGTTGAGTTTTAAAAGTGCTTTTTCGAACACTTATGTCTGATTGACTTTTGAGCGCGTCATTGTAGCCATGCGCAAATTGAGTTTGCACTAGAAACCATTTGTAACATAATTTATTGGTGCCGATGAGCGTTCCATTTTTGTGATGTTTTTCAGATTTTTATCGATGGGTTTATTTGATTGAGTGAGCTTATGGTTGTAGATAAGGAACTTTAACTAGAAAGTTTGATGGCGGTCACTTTTTTTACTAACCAGATGGTAAGTTTTTTTGTGAGAGAGTGTCTAATTGATTCTTTTTGTTGCAATTTGAGGTTTGTAATCTTCGAACTTAACCAGTTTTTCGGCGTGATAATGAGGTGAATTTCAATATAATCATATATTAACGACAAGATTTGCCCCTTGAACGTTGTAATATCTCAAGCTTAATTGACCACTGAATAGCCCTTTATATCGCGGCATTGCGATTTCAGGTAGTGATAACCAAGCTTGGCTTTCCACTCCGTTATAATCCCATTTTTCAGAGCTGTTACTCTTTCATTTCTGGGATGTCCGTCTTTCCAAAGTGCTGAATTTTTGTGTCGTAAGTCTCCCCCCTCTGAGACGGCGCGGATCTTTCTACGTAAAGAAATAAATAATGTTGGCATCACCTCATTATCGCCAAGCTTTACAAGGCTAATCTAATAACTAATGGCTTCGTGGATATCAACGTCAAAGCTTACGCTATGTTCTCTGCTTTTCGAGCCATGTTTTTCATCTTTTACTCACTCTCTCTAAAGGTCCTGAGTTCTGTTGAGTCTATGGCTATGTGGTGAGCAGCACCTTTATATTTATTCCAATATTTAACTTTACCGTTTGTGAGCGATAGCTTATACAGGTGTAATTAAAGGTTCATCGCGGCTTT
>NZ_JBFRTR010000198.1:0-274 GCF_041474215.1 Vibrio sp. 10N.222.52.C12 | reverse complement strand
GCCTTTTTTCATGCATAAATAATGCACTTTGAAGATGGCAGGGGTGGAGAGATTCGAACTCCCAACACGCGGATTTGGAATCCGCTGCTCTGCCAATTGGAGCTACACCCCTATTTTCAGTTTTAAAGAGCTGAAACTCTGAATAAGTGGCGGAGTGGACGGGACTCGAACCCGCGACCCCCGGCGTGACAGGCCGGTATTCTAACCAACTGAACTACCACTCCGCAGTGGAATACTTGTCGTCGCTGACAAGTGTTCAAACTTTTTGTCTTCA
>NZ_JBFRTR010000197.1:1462-3487 GCF_041474215.1 Vibrio sp. 10N.222.52.C12 | reverse complement strand
TGCTGTTTGATGAGCCAACATCAGCACTTGACCCTGAGTTAGTAGGGGAAGTACTTGGTGTAATGCGAGATCTAGCAGAAGAAGGAAGAACCATGCTTGTGGTAACACATGAAATGGCTTTTGCTCGTGACGTATCAAACCATGTGATGTTCCTGCACCAAGGTCTAGTGGAAGAACAGGGCGATCCAGCTAAACTGTTTACGGAACCTGAATCTGAACGTTTACAACAATTTATCTCATCGATTTACTAATCAGAATTGAAACGCCGTTGCCAAGGTAAACAGCGACGGTGTGAACAATAAAACACAACAAGTAAGTTAATAAGCAACAACAAACACAATATTAAAACTAGCAAAACATAAAAACCTAAATCACAGGAGTAGGGATATGAAAAAGTGGTTATTAGTCGCGGCACTTGCTGCAACTGCTGCAACGGGCGTAGCTCAAGCAAAAGAATGGAAAACAGTACGCTTTGGTATTGAAGGTGCTTACCCTCCATTTAGCTGGACAGAAGCTGATGGTTCACTGAAAGGCTTCGATGTCGATATGGCTAACGCACTTTGTACTGAAATGCAGGTGCAGTGTAAGATCGTTGCACAAGACTGGGATGGTATCATTCCTTCTCTACTTGCTCGTAAATATGATGCGATCATTGCGGCAATGTCTATCACGGAAGAACGTAAGAAAAAAATCGACTTCACAGGTAAATACGCACTTATCCCAAACAAGTTCATCGCTAAGAAAGGTGCAGGCCTTAACTTTGATGATCTAAGCGGTCAAAAGATTGCCGTTCAACGTGCAACAACTCACGATAAATACCTAACAGACAACTACGGCGATACAGTAGAGATCGTTCGTTACGGTTCATTCGACGAAGCTTACCTTGATCTAGCAAACGGTCGTGTTGCTGCTGTACTAGGTGATGCATCTGCTCTAGAAGAAGGCGTGCTAAACAAAGCTGGTGGTGAAGACTACGAGTTCGTTGGTCCATCACTAACTGATCCTAAGTGGTTCGGCGAAGGTTTTGGTATTGCTCTACGTAAGCAAGACAAAGATCTGACTAAGCAATTAGATGCGGCAATCCTTTCACTACGTGAAAAAGGCATCTACCAAGATATCGCGGCTAAATACTTCAACTACGACGTATACGGTCAGTAATCTTTAGCGTCAATTCTTAAGGGAGAGGTTCTCCTCTCCCTGTCTTACCAACTTTTTCGCAGTTCTGTTGGAATCCATTATGTTTGATTTACAAGGATATGAAGCGTCGATCCTGAAAGGGGCGGTGCTCACAATCGAAGTTGCCTTGCTGTCGCTAATTTTAGC
Source organism: Vibrio sp. 10N.222.52.C12 (assembly GCF_041474215.1). Lineage (NCBI taxonomy): Bacteria > Pseudomonadati > Pseudomonadota > Gammaproteobacteria > Vibrionales > Vibrionaceae > Vibrio > Vibrio sp. 10N.222.52.C12. Next base: position 2,164 of record NZ_JBFRTR010000197.1, on the reverse strand, counting down.
TATGGTTCTTGGTATGCTAGGTGCCTTAGCAAAACTCGCGCCTTATCGCTGGGCTCGTGCTATTGCAACCCTCTACACAACCGTCATTCGAGGCATTCCCGATCTCGTACTGATGATGCTGATTTTCTTTGGTGGACAAATCCTTTTAAACAACAGTTTGTATTCCATCAACGAGTGGCTCAACGAGTGGTTTGCATCCAGTGATCCTAACCACGAATGGACCGCTTACTTACCTGATTATATTGATGTCAGCCCATTTGTTGCTGGTGTCTTAACCATAGGCTTTATTTTCGGTGCCTATATGGCAGAAACGTTCCGTGGTGCCATCATGGCTGTCGACAGCGGTGAAATGGAAGCGGCAAAAGCTTATGGTATGAGCCCTGTAAAGGCGTTTCACCGCATACTGCTACCGCAGATGATTCGTCACGCATTACCGGGTTTTGGGAATAACTGGCTGGTATTACTTAAAACCACTGCGCTGGTTTCGATTATTGGCCTAGAAGACATGGTACGTGTTAGTGCACTGGCGGCGGGTTCAACCAAAATGCCATTCACTTTCTACATGACTGTGGCGATTATCTTCTTATTCTTCACCAGTGTTTCAACGGGCTTACTTAAGCTGGTTGAACGTAAATTCAGTATCCACGCGAGGTAGTTATGGACTTTTCATTGATAATTGAAAGCCTGCCGATTTACCTTGGT
>NZ_JBFRTR010000197.1:0-681 GCF_041474215.1 Vibrio sp. 10N.222.52.C12 | reverse complement strand
GCCGATTTACCTTGGTGGTTTATGGACAACGGCTTGGATGGTTTGCGTTGCTTTGATCATTGGCTTATTCGTCGCCATACCACTAGCTATCGCTCGTAACAGTCCAAATATGCTGATTAATGCTCCGGCTTGGTCATTCATCTATTTCTTCCGTGGTACGCCATTATTGGTGCAGTTGTACCTGATTTACTACGGAATGGATCAGTTCTTCCCTGTAAAAGATACACTATGGGAAAATGCATGGTTTTGTGCTTTGGTGGCATTCATCCTTAACACATCGGCATACACAGCTGAAATCATTCGCGGTGCGATTAACGGCTTACCAAAAGGTGAAGTTGAAGCAGCAAAAGCGTATGGCATGAGCACACCTAAGACATACCGACGTATCATTCTGCCAAGTGCATTACGTCGTGCATTACCGGCTTACAGTAACGAAGTTATCTTTATGCTTCACGGCTCTGCGGTAGCTGGTATCGTAACCATTATGGATCTAACCGGTGCAGCTCGTTTGGTTAACTCTCGTTACTATGCCCCATTCGAGTCTTTCCTAACGGCAGGTCTGTTCTACATGGCACTAACGTTCATCATCATCGCGATTTTCAAATTCGCAGAGAAGCGTTTCCTTGCTTATCTAAGACCCCTTAGCTAATTGCATTTTACATAGTTAACAAAACGGCGCTC
>NZ_JBFRTR010000196.1:0-1140 GCF_041474215.1 Vibrio sp. 10N.222.52.C12 | reverse complement strand
TCTACCCTGCCAGATAGGGCTTATCTTGGGTGTCAGTTTGGTTATGCAGTTAAACTGGGAAATTCAGACGATGCTAATCATCGTTTTTTTCATATTGAAGTAACTAGTTGTGGAGATGATTTAAGTAAATTTCAAGATTTTCTGAAATTGTTACGTACGATATTGTCTAAAGTGAGTGGTCAACCAGTAGAAACGCTGTTAGACGAAATAAGCTCAGAGCGCTGTATTGCTGCTTACCCGGTAATTCATCGTACCGAAAATCAAATGAGAAAGCTGATTACGAAGTTTATGTTAACTAACGTTGGTTTAGGTTGGTCTAAAGATAGCACACCAAAAGAAGTCGTAGATTCCATAAAAAGTGCTAAACCTAAAAGTACAAACTTCCTTTACGAGGTAGACTTTATTCAACTTTCAAAATTTCTGTTTAGTACTTATGCGTCACTGGATTACAAGAACGTAATCGACAAAATTAAGACCGCAGAATCAGCAGAAGACTTGGATCTTGCTGAGTTGAAAGAGTTTGTCCCTCAGTCAAACTGGGAACGCTATTTTGCTTCTTTAGTTGATTGCACTAGTGAGTTTTTAGAAGTTCGTTGGAAAAGGCTTTATGAGCTTAGAAATAAGGTTGCTCATAATCGATTTATTTTAGAGCAAGAGTTTGAAGAGATTAAAAAAATTTGCCATGAGCTTAATGAAAAACTTGAAGCTGCGGTAAATAACCTAGACAAAATCCACATATCTGAAGAACAAGTTAACGAAGTCGCAGAAAATATTGCAGTGAATCGTGATGAAGTCCATGCACAATTTATTAGTGCGTGGAATACGTTACTTAAACTGCTTCACATCAGCGCGATGGAAGTCGCGGATGAAAACGAGATTAATCGTTTAGGGCAAGGTGGTAATTGGCGAGGTATGGCAAATGTACTCAAGAAATATAACATTATAGATCGCGAGTATAAAAAGCAACTTAGTGACGTTGGAATTTTTAAGAACACATTAGTTCGACATACAGATGCAATATTTCCTTATGAAACTATTCAGGAAAAAAGTGCTCTCCTTGTTGCCCTTTATGAGAAGCTTAGTGCAATTCAGAACATCAAAGGTCAAGAGCAACCGCAAATATAACAAACGACTATGGCG
>NZ_JBFRTR010000195.1:0-1697 GCF_041474215.1 Vibrio sp. 10N.222.52.C12 | reverse complement strand
TTTTAGAAAGGGCGACTCTTTGAGTCGCCCTTTTTGTTTACTGTTTTTTTATCCAGTAAAACTTTGCACAAATCTCACTCTATGTAATACTTTAGCCACTTAAAATTACATGGTCTATTGAGATGGATAAAATAGAAATTAGAGGCGCTCGTACGCATAACCTCAAAGACGTCAACCTAACCATTCCACGTGACAAACTGACTGTCATCACCGGATTATCGGGTTCAGGAAAGTCGTCACTTGCGTTTGACACACTCTACGCAGAAGGTCAGCGTCGTTATGTTGAATCTCTGTCTGCTTACGCTCGTCAATTTCTATCTCTTATGGAAAAGCCTGATGTCGACCATATTGAAGGTCTGTCTCCAGCTATCTCAATAGAACAAAAATCGACTTCACATAACCCTCGCTCAACCGTCGGTACCATTACCGAAGTCTATGATTACCTCAGATTATTGTATGCGCGAGTAGGCGAACCTCGCTGTCCAGACCACAACATCCCTCTAGCAGCACAAACCATCAGTCAAATGGTCGATAAGGTCTTAGAACTGCCTGAAGGCTCAAAGATGATGTTGATGGCACCGATTGTCAAAGAGCGCAAAGGTGAGCATGTTAAAACACTGGAAAACTTAGCTGCGCAAGGCTTTATCCGAGCCCGAATTGATGGTGAAACCTGTGATCTATCCGATCCACCAGCACTTGAACTTCATAAGAAGCACACCATTGAAGTTGTGGTAGACAGATTCAAGGTTCGTCCTGATCTTCAACAGCGTTTAGCCGAGTCATTCGAGACCACATTAGAGCTCTCTGGCGGTATCGCTGTCGTCGGCTGGATGGACGAAACGGATCAAGAAGAGATCGTATTCTCTGCTAACTTCGCTTGTCCTAAATGTGGTTACAGCATGCAAGAGCTTGAGCCTCGCCTGTTCTCATTTAATAACCCAGCAGGAGCCTGTGGTACGTGTGATGGTCTTGGTGTTCAACAGTATTTTGATCCAAGCCGAGTGATTTTAGATGAGAACCTAAGCATTGCTGAAGGTGCGATAAAAGGTTGGGATCAAAAGAACTACTACTATTTCCAGATGCTAACGTCGCTGTCAGAACATTATGGTTTTGATCTGTATGCGCCATTTAATTCTCTACCGAAAAAGACTCAAGAGATCATTCTAAAAGGATCAGGTCGAACTGAAGTGGAATTCAAGTACATCAATGACCGAGGTGATATTCGAGTTAAGCGTCATCCATTCGAGGGCATTTTAAATACCTTAGAGCGCCGTTACCGTGATACTGAATCTAGCGCGGTGCGTGAAGACCTTGCCAAATACATCTCAACCAAGTCGTGTTCTAGCTGTGATGGCACTCGCCTGAGACTAGAAGCTCGCAATGTTTTCATTGGTGATACCACACTTCCGGAAATCGTTGAACTTAGCATTGCTGACGCACTACAATTTTTCCAAGAATTGAAGCTAGACGGTCAACGTGGGCAGATCGCAGATAAAGTGATGAAAGAGATCAATGATCGTCTGCATTTCTTAGTCAACGTTGGTTTGAACTACCTTAACCTATCACGCAGTGCTGAAACGCTGTCTGGTGGTGAGGCGCAACGTATTCGTTTGGCGAGCCAAATCGGTGCCGGTTTAGTTGGCGTTATGTATGTACTTGATGAGCCATCAATTGGTCTCCACCAGCGCGATAATGAA
>NZ_JBFRTR010000194.1:0-3874 GCF_041474215.1 Vibrio sp. 10N.222.52.C12 | reverse complement strand
CCCTGTCTCTCGACGTTGGCTTCGTGGTTAGTGAGCAGCTCCTAGTACGTGAACATGCTCACCTGCATCCGTAACAAACGGCACGCCCTTGTTAATTGCATTTAAAGCGGCAAGCTCGTTCATTGGAATAAAATTACATTCATGCGATAAGTTTTGTTCGGTGATTAAAATCTGTTCACCGACAACTGGCATATTGTAGCTGTAAAAATAAATCGCTTTAGTGTTGATAGATATATTCATAAAAGTTCCTGTCTCTCGACGTTAGTTAGAATGCCCCTGATTCACATCGTTGGCGTGGGTTAAGTGACTCCCAACCGTCCGTTGATAAGGCTGAGAGTGGTGTGCTTATCAATGGGGATTCTCGCCCCCATCGACAGCGGTTTGAGTAAGCATTGAACCCCTTTAATGCTCCATCCGGTCACGTCCATTAACGCTTTTTCGAGTGGGGAAATGTCGATTTTCGGGGGTGGGTTACACTTATTTTCAGTGCTCCAAGGGACAGCGCTCCGCGCTTTGTTCCACGCGTCCACATCGCACTTCGCCACCACCGAAAAGTGATCGCGGCAGGTCTCGATCACGTGACCTAACCATTCCAACCCGATCACCCGCTTGGTGGTTTCGCCGTACTGGTTAATCTGCGTTTCATGGGCGAGGCGCAAATCCCCAATGTGCTGCGTAAATTCTTTCCATCGTGATTTATCCGCATGCTCATGCAGGTCGATTAATGCTTCATCAATCGCCACATCGGCTTTGTTCGCGCGTCTGAGTTGTCGCCACAGACCCACGGCAGGAGAGCCCGATTGTGAAAACTGCTTAATGCCCCAAGCGCTGGCCCACGCTCTGACCGAGACTGCAGTTTCTTCCGCGGCGCCTTTGGGCAGGTGTGCGCCGTTAATGTTTTTGGAGATGTATTTGATGATGTAGCCAGTAGCGCTACCTTTTTTAGGGTTGCAAGGTTTCGCGTGAAAACGGGCTTTGCGTTTCTTCTTAGTATGAAGTTCGTCTGCGTCTTCACTTCGTGCAATCATGGCACAGATACGCATTAGGTCGGCTTTGTGCTCTTTGGCGCAATACACAAACGCATGGAGGTGAGGAGTTCCGTCTTTGTGGGGTTCGGCCACCCGTAGGCCAAACCAAGGTAAATCAATCTTGGCAAAGTGAGCACGGGCAAGTTTCCATTGCTCCATTAAATTCTGGTGCGCTTCTTTAACGGTGCAACCGTTCCACTTGGGCGAATTACGGTGATACTTTGAGGGAAGTGTCCATGTGATAAAAACCCCTTCAAACCCCATATCAAGAGCTCGCTCTTCATCGCCACGACTGCGAACAACCAGTTCAACGCGTCGGTTCTCTAGATTTGCTGTAGTGCGTGAAGCCACTTCCGCAAGGTTGAACTCCTGCATGGTCTCATGGCTAATCACCACCATGTTTTGCATAAACGCTTCTGACTCGCGCATCTTTTGTTTGAAGTTAGACAAGGTTAGACGTGATACGTAGTGCGTTTGACCTTGCTTCTTACCGACATTACCAAGCGTCACTTGAGCGTGCTCAATGTATTGCTTGCGTAGACGCTTGAGTTTGCGCGTTAAATACTTCGGGTCGATACAACGACGGATAGCGCACTCTAAAATAATCTCTGCGTCTCGAATGGTGAGCTTTTTGCCTATATCACGGGTATCAGCGCTAGGTGGCTCAATGAACGCTTTTAGCATCACATCACGGATTTGTTCAAAGCCGTAGTGCAACGCCTCGTAGTAGTCCAGAGAGCTATCAGGAATGCCATCAATGCGCTTTTCAGTTTCGACAATGGCGATATCGTTAATGATATCGGCAAAGGCTACGGTCAGCTTAACGGCAAAGTCTTTGATTAGGTCGTCACTCATGAGAATGTCATGAGTCAGCTCTAAAGGCTTAGGCTCATAGCAGATATAACCAAAAGGGAATTTGTGGGTAAAGTGGTGGGCGACGTTATCCACAAAGTTCACACGTTCGGTGATGAATAGGGCGAGATTGTGGTCGGTAGGATTGCTGCGCTTTTTACGTAGACCTAGTTTAAGTTCCAGATCTTGACGCATCATCACCGGCAGGTGCGCCGTGAGATTGGCGATATATTGCGTCAATGAAGGGTTACTATTTATTTTCTTAAATAAACTAAATTCAATCATTGCTTGGCCTTACCACTTAATGGCTTCCGTAGTGGGGCAAATTCCTAATGTGTGATGCTCTAGGAAGTCCTCTTTTGGACAGTGGTAGACGTCGTCAGTTGTAATATAAATAACAAAATCACCGATTTGAGGCTTAATGGCGTGATTGAAACGTAAGGATTTCAGACCCATAAAATTTAATATTGAAGTACGTTTACCTATTTTTTTTATTTGCATGTCTTGAGTAATTTCAGCCGCATAGTGGACTGAATCGGTGGTTAGGTAGGGGTGAAAAACAATGTACATTCTTTATGCTCCTGATTTATTTGATGAGGGTGGTGTTAAGTTTGGTTGATGGAAGTGTTTTAGGGACTCATGGCTTAGCCCTATCTCTAATGACGCTGTGTATTCACGCCAATCTCTTTTGACTGTCTGGTAGTTAAGGTGAAACGCCATACCGCGATTGCGCCGGTAGAGGTATCTCAGTTTTATGAACTCAGTTAATTTCATCTTTTGCGTTGCTCACTGTTCCCCAAGGCTCGATGCAGCCTCGTTCTGTGCAGGTGTAATTCAAGGGGTTAGGCGTCGGTTTAACGCGCTTTTTAATGCCGTGCTTTTCTCTCAGCTTCGATATTAAGAAACGCGCTCTCTTAGTTTTTTCTTGGTCAAAGTCTTTGAGCCCTTCCATGTCGGGGCAGGGCTTGTGGATAGGGTCAGTGATAGGTAAGTCAACACTGGACACGGCCTCTTGGTAAGACACATTTCCCATGAGGATTACTCAGGCAAATCAGGCCACGGACTGCCTGAATTCATGATGCGATAAATATCCGCTTCATTCTCTTTGTCATTCAGAGAGTCGGCATAGAACCCCCAGTAACGCTTTACCCTTTCCGTTTTGCCGTCTAAGCCGGTATCGAGGCATTGAATGAACGCAAATCCGCGTCCGTGAGTTCGGGCAAAGTGGAGCTGGCATTTTGGGTGAGTGCTGTCATAGACAAGGTTGTTTTTGGTTTGGACTTTCATTGTGCTAACTCCTTGCAGGGTGCTTCGTTGAATAAGTACATTTTTGTGCAAGCGTCATCGATGGATTGAGCTAAGTGGTGTTCGCCGCTGGTTTCGGCATAGACGCGCACTTCATGTAAACGCTCAAGAATCGATTCATGAATGAGCTCAGATTGCGCTTGAGTCACCAAGCTTGATGGGGCGCTTTCTTTTAGGCAGTGCATATCTTGGTGGTACGCTTCCACCCAAAAGCGGTAAAGGTGTTGAGTGACGTCGGCGTGAGTCATGGGCTTATCCTTGTACGACTAGGCGCAAATCACCTTCAAGCGGGATGATGGCAAGGTTGGTGGCCATGAACGACGCAGGGTGACCGGCTCGCTCTTCCATTTCTGATACCGCACGCGAGAAATTCGAAGAGTGCTCATTGGCTGGCACCACTTCCACCGGTAGGCATTTTTGGTTTGAGAAGATTTGGATGAGAGGGATCATGATTTCTTCCTCAATATCGACAGTTTGAATTGTCCCGCTTCCATACGAGCCGCGAGTTCGACGAGGTCGACATACCGCTTCCCTGCATCGAGTTCTTTTTCCACTTCGGGTAAATCGGCGTTATCAAGACGATCGAGTACCTGTCTTTCACTCATTCCGTGAGAACGTGCAAATAAAGGCACAGACATGAATAACGCGGGTAGCATTGGCATGTGATATCCTCGTAGGTTTGATGATTT
>NZ_JBFRTR010000193.1:0-986 GCF_041474215.1 Vibrio sp. 10N.222.52.C12 | reverse complement strand
AGGACTAGGTATGCCTGTTCGAAACTAACGGCGAGTCACATATGGCGTCGTTGGTCTTTAAACCGATTTGATCAACAACGCCGTAGTGAATTGCTAAATAAAAAAAAAAGGGGGGGGGTTCCCCGCAATTATCACAAAAATAAGACGTTCAAAATGCCAACAATACTCAGCCTTACATTTAAGGTGAAGAATTACTGATAGACCAACAAACATATAAAACTCAAATAAATCCTCAGTTTATATATTAACTGTGAAACGCCTCAGATGTGAGGCGTTTTTGCTCTTAAAAACGACAAAGTCGCTTGGTGATAACAGCGATTAGAGCATTTTCTTCAAATGATAATTGCCCCATTCCGAGTTTGCGTAACAAAATCGTGAAAAATTTAATCTGAAAAATTCCCCAACTTTTTCTAATGGTTGTAATATCTATGGACGCGTAACAATAGTGGAACTAATTCAATGAGAGCACCATTTCAGGTACTTATATTCCCATACAAATTTGAAATGGAGGCCCCCATATTCTTGATAGCTTGCCGCACAGACAATGGTGAATGGCAGGCAATTTCTGGTGGTGGTGAAGATCATGAGTCTTTGCTTGAAGCTGCAAGAAGAGAATTATATGAAGAAACCTCGTTAACAGGTATTGAGTGGGCTCAACTAGATTCTATGTGTATGTTACCGCGAGTGTTTTATTCTGGTCATGAAAAATGGAGCCTTCACCCTTATGTGATACCAGAATACTCATTCTCAGTGCATGTTTCGAGTGAGCCACAGTTATCTTCTGAACACACAGAGTTTCGTTGGTGTAAGGCATCTGAAGCGAACGAGCTTCTCAAATATGATTCTAATCGAATAGCTTTATGGGAGTTATCCGAACGACTTAAGGGCCATCCCATAAATAGGTAGAATCGAATCTGTTCAAGAACTTCTCAGGTTGAATTTTTACACGTGGCACTTTTCTAGCTCAAAAGTGCCCGTGCGACCTG
>NZ_JBFRTR010000192.1:0-206 GCF_041474215.1 Vibrio sp. 10N.222.52.C12 | reverse complement strand
AGAATATGGTGGAGGGAGACGGATTCGAACCATCGAAGGCAGTGCCGGCAGATTTACAGTCTGCTCCCTTTGGCCACTCGGGAACCCCTCCAGGGTGTGTCTTACTTTTCACAAAGTAAGCCTAAATTGATGTTTTCCCATAAGCCCATCAATCAGGTTGTTCTCTTAACTCTTAAAAGAGGTAAGAAGAATATGGTGGAGGGAGA
>NZ_JBFRTR010000191.1:0-6459 GCF_041474215.1 Vibrio sp. 10N.222.52.C12 | reverse complement strand
TACCGCCGTCCATTTGTGCTGCACCAGTGATCATGTTTTTAACATAATCCGCGTGTCCTGGACAGTCTACGTGTGCGTAGTGACGTGCTGGAGTGTCGTACTCGACGTGAGAAGTTGCGATTGTGATACCGCGCTCACGCTCTTCTGGAGCGTTATCGATAGATGCGAAATCTTTAGCAACACCACCGTACACTTTTGCAAGTGTAGTACAGATAGCAGCAGTTAGAGTTGTTTTACCGTGGTCAACGTGGCCGATAGTACCAACGTTTACGTGCGGTTTCGTACGTTCAAATTTTTCTTTAGACATGGGGTGTCCCTCTAGGTACGGATTAGGTGGCTTAAAATAAGACCACGCAACCAAAAAAATGGTTTTCTTTATTAAAGGAGAAGAAGCTTTAGACTGGTGCTAATACCCAGAGTCGAACTGGGGACCTCACCCTTACCAAGGGTGCGCTCTACCGACTGAGCTATATCAGCACACAAAATGAGTTGGAGCGTGCAGCGGGAATCGAACCCGCATCATCAGCTTGGAAGGCTGAGGTAATAGCCATTATACGATGCACGCAACACGTAACTCTGTTTGAGCTATTTAACCTTTAGAATATGGTGGAGAGGGACGGATTCGAACCATCGAAGGCAGTGCCAACAGATTTACAGTCTGCTCCCTTTGGCCACTCGGGAACCTCTCCAAATTTTGAGCTTTCTCTCGCTTGCCTTATAGGAAGGGAGAAAGTGGTGCCGACTACCGGAATCGAACTGGTGACCTACTGATTACAAGTCAGTTGCTCTACCTACTGAGCTAAGTCGGCACAAGTGGGGCGCATTTTATTGAATGATTTTCCACCTTGCAATAGTAAATTGAAAAAAAGTGCAAAATTCTCTGACCAAACTCCTACATACGGCTATTTAGCTCAAGGTTTACGTCTTTAACCCGCATCTAGTACAGGAAGATATTTTATTTATCTATCGCTTGATGTATTTTCCATGCACTTGTTTTGTTATCCACTATAGAGTTTTGTATGAGCCCATTTATGTCATTTGACCGCGAACGTTGGTCTGAGCTAAGGAATTTAGTTCCGATGACACTTTCTGAGAGCGACTTAAAAGAGCTTCAAGGCATCAATGAAAAGCTCACAATGGAAGAGGCAGTAGAGATCTATCTACCGTTATCTCGTCTATTGAACCTCTATGTGGCAGCCAGACAGAATAGAAACTCGGTACTCCACCAATTTCTAGATAAGAAAGAGAAAGCGCCACCTTTTATCATCGGTATTGCGGGTAGCGTAGCTGTTGGCAAAAGTACCACTGCGCGTCTGCTTAAAGCCCTACTCTCTCGCTGGGAAAACCACCCAAAAGTTGAACTAGTGACAACCGATGGCTTTTTATATCCAAACGAGGTGTTAGAAGAGAAAGGGTTGATGAGCAAAAAGGGCTTTCCTGAATCTTACGATATCAAGCGTTTAGTGAACTTTGTTTCGGATGTAAAAGCTTGCAAGAGAAATGTCACAGCCCCTGTTTACTCGCATCTTACGTACAATATTACTGATGACGTTAAGTGCGTCGACCTACCAGATGTGCTTATTATTGAAGGGCTTAATGTTTTACAAACCGGAATGAATTATCCACACGAGCCACATCGCGTGTTTATTTCAGACTTCCTTGATTTCTCACTCTATGTTGACGCTGATAGCCAACAAATCAAAGAATGGTACGTCAATCGCTTTATGAAATTCCGCGATGGCGCGTTTACTAAGCCTGGCTCTTACTTTAGTCATTACACTAAATTATCGAACCAAGCCGCATTGGACAAAGCAGAAGGTATCTGGAGTTCAATTAATGGCTTGAACCTTGAACAAAATATCCTTCCGACAAGAGAAAGGGCTCACCTGATTCTACGTAAAGGCGCAGATCATATGGTTGAAGAAGTGTTACTAAGAAAATAGTAACGCCTTAGTCGCCTTTTCTTAGCGATATCTCGCCACCAATATAGCTCTCGACACCATTCTCAGTTTTGAGCAATACAGCACCTTGTTCATCGATGCCTTGAACAACACCTTCAATTTCTCTAGGTCCAATGATCAATCTAACATTGCGACCTAAGAAATTATCCAAGCGGTTCCAACGCTCTAAAAAATTGGACATTCCTTTCAACTCGTAGTCGACAAGTGACTTATCCCAAGCATTGATCAGAGCCTGCGCTAACTGGTTACGGTCTGGCACCTTCCCATCACACACTTCTTTAAGGGAAGTCCATGGCTGGCCAATACCTGATGTTGTTGGATCCATGGATAGGTTTAGCCCTAAACCAATCACAATATGCGCAGCGCCGCCAGACTGTCCTGACAGCTCGACCAAGATACCTGCAAGCTTCTTGTCATTGTGGTAAAGGTCGTTCGGCCATTTAAGCTTTACACCTTCTACGCCCATCTCTTCCAAAGCTTCAACAACAGCTACACCAACCACAAGGCTTAAGCCCATTGCGGCAGCCATCCCCGCGTCGAGTCTCCAATACATTGAAAGATAGAGGTTTGCACCAAATGGTGATACCCACTCTCGTCCACGGCGTCCACGACCCGCAGCTTGATATTCAGCAATACAGACAGAACCCGATTCGAGGGTGTTAGTGCGCTCTAATAGGTGTTGGTTTGTAGAACCTATGATGGGAATGAGTTCAAGAGAAGCATCGCGACTAACTGCAGACAATTTGTCTTGGTCAAGCATATCCAAACGACTGGCTAGTTTGTAACCCTTGCCTTGTACTCGGTAGATATCTAAACCCCACTCTTGAATACCTTTAATGTGCTTACTGATAGCCGCTCGTGATACGCCAATCATTTCACCTAGGTCTTCACCTGAATGAAACTCACCGTCAGCAAGACATCTCAATAGTGCAAGCTTGGTACTGTGCTCTCTCATGCCAATGACTCCAAAGCCTTATCCAAGTTTGTCTCGCAGTCTCGTCCCATAAAGCGCACTTCATGTTCCAATCGAATATCGAATTTATTCAAAACGGACTGGCGCACTCGCTCTGCAAGCTTAAGGATATCCACAGCAGAAGCCTCATCATAATTGATAATAACCAATGCTTGGTTGGGGTGAACCTGAGCGCCACCTTCTGTCACACCCTTGAACTGGCATTGATCAATCAGCCAGCCAGCAGCAACTTTGATCATGTCATTACTCTCATAACCAACCATATTTGGATATAGAGCTAACAAGCGATCAAAATGATCTTTGGTGATCACAGGGTTTTTGAAGAAGCTACCCGCATTCCCTTGTACTCTAGGGTCTGGCAGCTTACTTGAACGGATAGCACACACTTCATCAAATATAGTGCGAGGGGAGAGCGTATCGGCTGCTAGGCTTTTTAACGGGCCATAGTGATTGCATGGCTCCCACTCTTTCGGCAACGTTAAACCAATCGCAACAACAATCGCTTTATCGTAGAGAGCGTGTTTGAAAATAGAATCTCGGTAACCAAAGAGACACTCTTCTTTGCTTAATCGCTTAACTGTATAAGTATCCAGACACAGGATATCGACATACTCGCATACGTCTTGTAGCTCAACACCATACGCACCAATATTCTGAATCGGAGCAGAGCCGGAACAGCCGGGTATCATTGCTAGGTTTTCTAGACCACCCAGCTCTTTATCCACACTCCACTCAACCAAGCTTGGCCAATCCTCGCCACCACTCACATGCAGTAGGTGATGACTGTCCGTCTCGGCCAGCTCAATCCCGGCTAATTTATTCACGATGACCAGGCCAGCGAAGTGCTCAGTAAAAAGCATATTACTGCCCTTACCCAGTATTAACTTAGGCAAAGCTGACCATTTAGGGTCTTTGTAAAGCGAAATAAGTTCTTCGGTAGTGGTGACTTCAACCAACGCATCACACGTCTGATCGATGGAAAAAGTATGAACATTTTTTAAACTAGCATTGAGATGGAATTGCATGGCGATATTCAATTAACTTACACTGCGGTCATTCTACAGCAGATAAACCAATGGCGCAGTGACTGAATGAACAATGTCATCATTACTCAATTAGACCCAGTAAAGGTTCCCCTAGTTAAACGTTTCTATAAAGAACATTACCCAACGGGAAAAGCGAATAAGAGTGAACTGATCTATTCGTTATTGCTGAATAACGAACTGTGCGGTGTCGTGCGTTTTCGTACAATAGAAAATAATCGCTTACTTACCGGTATGGCGATATCAAAACAACATCGTGGTCAGCAATTAGGCTCCCAGCTTATGGATTATTGTGCGCAACATACGCTTACGGAAGATGATTACTGCTTTGCGTACGCTCATCTCACCAATTTTTACGCGCGACACAAATTCGTACAAGTAGACCCTAAAGATCTACCAAATGGTTTAAGAGTTTTATACGAGCGCTATTCGAATAGCGGAAAAGATCTCATTCCTATGCATTATCAGCAAAATTGTTAGAGAATGCCTCGATTATCTAGTATTTGGTGCTATCCCTTTGGTAAAATTAAAGGTTCGCAATTTTGCATATTTTTAAGGTAAAACAGTCAATATGATTGCCAGTAGGAATCCATTCATACAGTTGCCAACCATAGCGCAGAATCCTGACAAGTTTGAAGTACTACTATCAGCGCAAGAGTTTCGAACTCGCCTACTTGATGAAATATCTCGCGCAGCGACTCGTATTAGTTTAGTCGCTTTGTATCTTGAAGATGATGAGGCTGGCCGTGAGATCCTAACTGCCTTATATGAAGCAAAGCAAAAGAATCCAGAATTAGACGTGAGCGTTTGTGTCGATTGGCACCGGGCGCAGCGTGGATTGATTGGCGCAGAGTCTTCTGAAGGCAATGCAGCCATGTATAAAGAGTTCGCAGAGAAATATCAACATTCTGTGCCTGTCTATGGCATTCCCGTTCGCGGCAAAGAAGTCTTTGGCGTATTGCACTTAAAAGGCTTTATCGTCGATGATAGCGTGATATACAGCGGTGCAAGCCTTAACAATATCTATCTGAATTACCATGACCGCTATCGCTTTGATCGTTACCATGTTTTAAACAATGCAGCTCTTGCTGACTCAATGTTTGCCTACGTACACGAACAGATGGTTGCGGACAGCGCTGTTTATGACCTGGCTGATAAGAACAAGCCTGCGACCAAAGAACTGAAACCAGCGATTCGTCAGTTTCGAGCATCATTGGCAAGGTCTCAGTATCAATTCGAAGGGCAAGAGGTTTCAGCAGAGCAAGTGGCTGTAACACCATTGGTTGGTATCGGTAAAAGACGTAACCGTCTGAATCAGGGAATCAACCAACTCGTCGCTCAAGCTAAAGATGAAATCTTCATCTGCACACCTTACTTCAACTTCCCACCTAGCCTAGCTAAAGAAGTGAAGAAAGCACTTAAGCGTGGCGTAAAGGTCAGCATTGTTGTTGGTGATAAGACAGCGAATGATTTCTTTATCTCACCAGAAGAAGAGTTTAAAACGATTGGTGGTTTGCCATACCTTTACGAACTGAACTTACGCCGTTTCGCTAAAGCGAATGAAGCTCATATTGCTAGCCGTAATCTATCAATTCGACTTTGGCAACACGATTCCAATAGCTTCCACCTAAAGGGCATTTGGGTAGATAAGCGCTACATGCTACTAACAGGTAATAATCTAAATCCACGCGCATGGAAGTTGGATCTAGAGAACGGTATCTTTATCCAAGATAACTACCATCACCTAACAGACAAGTTTCAGGCTGAAGTGGATAACATCCTTCAACACACTCAGCTTATCTGTACTTATAAGCAGTTAGACAAGGTAGAGAGCTACCCGATGGAAGTTCAGAAGTTGATTCGTAAGATCACTCGTGTGAAAGCCGATAGGGTGCTTAAGCAAATACTGTAGTCGATGTATTAGAGACACTATTTATCAACGCCTAGCAAACGCTAGGCGTTTTTGTATCTACGAGATAGCTATTTAGGTTTGTTTGATGGTCTTTCGAATCAACATCTCTATTTATGCACAGTGAGTGTGATAGCTTGAAGTGTTAAGCATCCTACCTTTTCCTTAGTCAGTCTCAGGGTTCCAGATACGTGTATCAGGTATGGTTTAGATAGCAGCTAAACGAGTACCAATACGAACATAATCGACAATTACCCTTTACGTATTCAAGCAATAAAGTCTCACTCCTTAGGGCGAAGTACGTACGCGATAGAGAATTTCACATAGTAAAACAATCAGATTAGTGCTCTGCTCTATTTAGCTTAAGAGTTAGAAGTGACCACCTATATTCCCAAGCAGCACCTCCCGATATATAGAGAAGTACTTCATAGCTAGCGATAAGGATCTACTACTAAAACCCAAAACACATACGCAGGAAACGACGAAAGCCTAGTCGTCAGACTAGGCTTTCTGATATGTGCCGGAATAGCATGAAGTGCAGGGGCTAGGTGTCTTTATACCAATTAAAGTAAA
>NZ_JBFRTR010000190.1:0-1437 GCF_041474215.1 Vibrio sp. 10N.222.52.C12 | reverse complement strand
CTAGCCGTTACCATCGGTCTATATGCATTCCTTGCTAAAGTGAACAAGCGTTGGTTAGCAATCCCTGTTTGTGCTTTCACTGGTCTAGCTATTGCTCTAGTACTTGGTGCTGGTTTCGATATCAAATTCGTAACTGAAACAGGCATTCCAAACCTAAACCCAATCTACTGGTGGGGTTCTACTGAAGAAGGTTGGATGCTTGGTTTACCAAACGTTGAGCACTTCATCGCTTCTCTACCATTTGCAATCCTAGCAGTAGCAATGTGGTCACCTGACTTCCTAGGTCACCGTATCTTCCAAGAACTGAACTACCCTAAAAAGTCTGAAAAAGTACTGATGGACGTAGACGACACAATGACTATGTGTTCAGTTCGTCAAATGGTAGGTACAGCAGTTGGTGGTGGTAACATCACTTCATCTTGGGGTACTTACATGATCCCAGCAGCAATCGCGAAACGTCCAATCCCTGGCGGCGCAATCTTGCTTGGCTCTCTATGTATTATTGTTGCGATTCTTGGCTTCCCAATGGACGTAGCAGTATGGCCACCAGTGATGCGTGTTGCGCTACTTGTAGGTGTATCTCTACCTCTACTTGAAGCGGGTATGCAGATGGTTAAAGATTCAAAAGACTCTCAAGCAGCTGGTATCTGTATCTTCGGTTCAGCGGTTGTTAACCCAGTATTAGCATGGGCACTGACTATGCTTCTAGATAATAACGGTCTAATTGGTGATAAAGAGCGTGCGAAGCGTCTATCATTTGTAGATAAGATTGTTATCCCAGTTGGCGTTTTAGTTATCTGTCTAGTAGCAATGCTTGCAGTTGGTATGCTAGAAAGTCAATATGGCCTAAAAGCTTGGCTATAATGGTCCTTACTACACAAAAGTAGTATTAGGATTAAAAAAAAGTTTGGGTGGCAACCCCTGCCACTCAAATTTTTTCAACTTTTTTTGGCATTTATTGATTTAGTTTAAGGTTTGCAGAAATTTTTTAGCGTAGTCTTGAATACATAGAGTAAAGACAACATATAAAAGGTAGTGACAATATATATAACCATATGATGCTTATATGCTCATATATATTGTTATTAATAAGAGTGTACTACCCTTACGAGGGGCGCTGGCTCAACAGTGTTAATGTACGTATTTTTTCTACTAAAAAGGTAGGTATGTCATGGCAGAGCAATTTGCTAAAGCTTGGGAAGATTTTGCTGCAGGTGAGTGGCAAAGCGAAGTAAACGTTCGTGATTTCATTCAAAAGAACTACACGCCGTATGAAGGCGACGAGTCTTTCCTAGTTTCTGAGGGTACTGAAGCAACTAACAAGCTTTGGTCTTCGGTAATGGAAGGTATCAAACAGGAAAACGCAACTAAAGCACCTGTAGATTTCGATACTTCTGTTATCTCTACCATTACTGCTCACGATGCAGGTTACATTGA
>NZ_JBFRTR010000189.1:0-8147 GCF_041474215.1 Vibrio sp. 10N.222.52.C12 | reverse complement strand
TTATGAATCCCATCAATAGTATCTACATTTATAGGTGAATTAAATATATCACTAAATTCTTCATTAGAATTTTGCTCCATCAAATTCAATACATCATAAGAGTTTACTTTTGAATCCAGTATTTTTTTTAAACTTTTCCCTATATCTTCTTTTCCATTAACAATACTGTGACCTGCAATATGATGGTCGACACCAAATTCTTCAGCAAAAGATGGTTCCATGCTATGTGAAAAAGGAGCATGGCCAATATCGTGTAAAAGAGCAGCAGCCACTATATGATCTTGAGTTTCTTTGTTATAGCCTCTTTCTTTACAAACATATAAGGCTAGCTTTGCCACATCCAATGAGTGCTTATAACGATTTTGTTTATTATCTTTATAGACATAATCTATCGCCCCAAGGAATGATACTCGCAAAAGACGAGTAAACGCTTGAGATTCAATGATTTTTTTATAGAATTCATCACACTTTAATTCATGTTCAAGAGCACTATCAAATTCACTATCGAACTCACATTCCGTGCGATAAATCTCATTTTTTATGTTAAACATAAACACTCATATTAATCACAGATATACATGGACAAGGTAAGAAGTCTACAGACCTCACTTTCTAGAGTCTAGCATCAACTTAAATGTAAATGTGATTTAACTTAAAAATTGATACACCTCAATGAACTCAATAAATTTCTTATGATTTCTATTGCAAATACATTTCACATGCCATATGCACCTAATGTCGTCCTTTGGTAACAGTAAAGGAACGTGAATTATTAAGCCTAGAAGTATTCTACTTCAACTCTTCCTCACACCTACCCTGCAACGCCAAAACGGCTGCACTGCGCTTATCTACCAGGCCTTTAACCAATGTTTCTAGAATCGACTCGTACTTCTTAAATCGTGAGAAGGTAACGGGTAAAGTTTGGCAGAAGTAAGCGAAGCGAGTTTCTTGCGTCCAGCCTATCCGGCCACCATCGCAGCATGGGCAAGTTCTTCTTACTCGATTCTTCGCAATATACTTACCGCTACCATTACACTCAGGGCAGACTTGGCCAAACTGCTGGGTCGCTTCTGCAATCGCTGTCCTGACTAACGCTTCCAATGCTCTATCGGGATATGGACCGCGCCATGTATCCATCAGCGTGTTGGCTTCCTGCAAGGTGGTTTGGTAAAGCTTGTTAAGTGCAGGTCTATCTTGCAAATATTCAACGAATAACACCAAGAAACCTACTGGTGCTTCCTTCCAGGCTAGACCAACAATTGCCAGCTGCTCATCCAGAGACAGTCCCCCCTTACCGCCAGAACAGAGGTCGTAGTTGATCCCTTTTACATTGAACTTTGCCAATAGCTTTTCAATTCGCATTACGCCCTCGCTCCCAGAGCTGCGACCCTTGCAAATACCGAGTTCTTTCGAAACTTCTTAGGATTGGGGCGCTCAAGCTCATTGAGTGGTTTGACCTCAGATTTATCGGTCAAACGCATCGCGTTTCTTGAGGGAAGCGAGCCATCCTTGGCTTTGTCTGCGTACTTCTTCAACGTTTTTCGGAACTTCACTCTAGCCTCACGTTCGCTTAGCAGGCCTCGACAAACAAAACCCACCTCTTGCGATGTCCAGTACTCGATATCCCCCTTGGGTTCACAACGCAGCATTCGAGTAAATGCCTCGTCAATATCAACCAACTCTTCACGTCCCATAGACACAAACTCTGGCAAGCTTGGTGGCCATACCCCCCCTTCCAACAAAGCCTGATTGACTGCACGACGAATCTCACTGACCGACATCGTTGTAATCGCTTGAGTCCAAGTCGATGGTAGTGCCTGATACGGCCATTTCGTCCCGTAAGCCTCCACAAATTTGACTTGGATCCAATCTTCCAGGTTCAAAAGAATTACCTTGTCGCCCAATCGATGTGGCAGTGTGTCCGTATCGTTCGAGCAACTCTGCGTTGTATTGCTCGACTCGATTTTTCGGTGCAGCCTGGCTTGTTCGAGTCTTTTCATGGTCGTCGTTCCATCGTTCTTGATTCAAGTAAGTCGTTAGGTGCAGCTTATCGAAACCAAACTGTCGATTGGCCACACGAGTTTCTACATCTCGACAGAGCATCTCGGTGAACACTTCCGGAGGTTCACTTTGCGCTGTCACGATACTTTTGAATTTTGCTAACGAGTTCTTCTTCGATTTCTTGGTTGGGTATGCGGCCCAAAGCCGAGCAAAACAAGATTCAAGTTCACTCGAATTTTTTTGTTTATTTTTTACTGGTTCTAATTGACTGGTTCTATGACTGATTCCGGGTGACATAGGATCACTAGGGGGGTGATCCTCTGACACTACCCCTAGTGATCGTGTGTCACTAGGGGGTGACAAATTGTCACCCCCTAAATTTAACTGGTATACATTACTCGAATTGCCCTTTTCTCCCTTTCGGGTGCGAACTGAAACAAACCCCATTTCTTCTAACGTTTTGATATGACGCATTACTGTTCGGCGGTCGACCTCGCACATATCTGCAATGTACTCATAAGATGGCCAGCACACCCCACTGTCGTTGGCGTTGTCAGCTAGCTTAAGTAACACGAGTTTACGAGTCGCATTGCCAACTTTTAACTGCATGGCTTGAGCGGTAAGAAGCATACTCATCTGACTTTCCTCCCTGCGTTGAATGTTGCAACTTCGAGCTCTGCGATGGCATGCCCCGTTGCTTTAAGCTCTATTGGCAGGTCCTGAACTCGATTCCGATTCATACGAAGATTGACAGCCAATGAAACGCAAATGAAGTTGTCGATAGCACAGTTCAGCTTGTCGCCATCTTTAAAACGAATCACATGGTTATCTGGTATCTCACCATGTTCACGTTCCCAGACAACTTGATGCTTTGCCCTATAACGCGTTTTGGCTTTGGTATATGGATCACGCTCTGCTACTTTGACGAGAATAAACCCATCTTTAGAGCAAATACGCTCATGTCCTATTGGCTTACTGTTTGCTGGTTTTTGGCCTGGCTTAAAACTTCCGGCGTTTGCCTTAATCAGGCCCTTGGTACCGCTATTCCACGGCTTGTTCCCTTTTTCTATCTTCCCGTCGCGGCCAGTAAACCAACCTTTGCGTTTACAGAAACTGTTAATTGCAGCGAGCGTCAAATTTGTTCCAAAGCGATGATTAAAGGCCTCCGTCAATTCACGCCGTACCATGATGCTATTTTCTTTCAAGAATGCGCACTGCGCTTCTGTGTAACGATGTGATTGACCTTTAGACATGTTTATTACCCTCAATCATTTCGGGTAATTCAATTCGACCCGCGTACTCTGTACGAAACTTCTGAGCATCCAGAGCAAGACGAGCGTTATCGATGATTTGTTTTGACACTGTGGTCAGAGCCTTTGAACGATTAATTTCTTCATTCAATTTATCGTCGGTTATACCCTCATCAGACAGACGTTCCATTTGAGCAAAAAGGTGATTATTAAGATCAGCTAACTTGTTTTTCATAACTGCACCCTCGCCTTCATGGTTTGTAGGATTTGCTTCGCTTTATTGCGCGACACCACATAACGACAATTGCCGTTGTTTGCTATCCACAGCATTTGGCCATGGTAATTTTGATAAGAAAGACTCATTGCACAAAGTTCTCTTGTTTTGTTAATTCGCGTGGTTATTAAATGCATTCAGGTGGTCAGCCTTTTTGCGCCATCAATGTTTCTAAGTATTGAAGTAACGGCTCGTGAGAGCCGGCGCTCTCTTGTAGCTCTCGGTAAGCATCACGAAGTTGGTCAGAAGTGGCATGTTCACCAAGTAAAAGTATCGAGCGGAGTGCTTCAGATGACTCTTTGCTAAAATCGGCGAGTAGTTGGTCACGGTTCGCCATGGTTTGACTGGAACCAATAGCAGCGACTGAATACCCAAGCGGGTTTAAGAACTGATTCAGTGCAGCCGTTGCCCTAGCTTTAGGCATGGCTGCAATAATTGCAGGCAACAAATCCATCACGTTAGCTTTGGCCTCTGTGCTTGTTCTGCTGACATAACGAAATAAATTTTGAGTGTTGTTTGGATTGTTGAAAGCCGACGGCACTTTGAGAAGATGTTCCCTTTGGCAGTCTTCCTCCTCGTAGATTTTCATCTTGTGATAGAAACGAGAAATGTATTCTGCAATTTGTTCTTTCGTCGCGTCACTTCGCCAAGCGACTACCGCGTTATGCATAACGCTTTTTAAACTAGGTTGCATGGTTATTCCTTACTGGTTATTTATCCAGAATGTTGGTGATCAGCCTTGACCTAAAAAATTTAATATGATGTTAGAAAATATCTGGCCTCAGTTGATGTTTATCGACCTCTCCATTAGTTACGTCATGTAAGTTTTTTGCTAATGCAGCCCCTGGGATTTTGTGTCCAGTAATCACCAAACGTAAGTACCCTGTACTTGTTTTTAGCTTCTTAGCCATAGATTTTCTTTGCGTATCAGATAACTGACACCAGTATTCTTTATACATATTGAGCACCTCTAAGGTACATAATACACAAACAAAACGTACCTTCAAGGGCATGTACCTTTTAGGAACAAAATCTTAAAGTAACAACATGTTCTAAGTAGTTAAAAATGCTCAGGTAGATGTAATGAAAACTGCAGAAGATATTAGAAGAGAAAATGCACGATCTCTCGCTCAAAAAGTTGGTGGTACTACGGCATTTGCAGACAAAATTGACCGTTCTACAACTCAAGCCAGTCGATTTATGGGAAAAGGCGCAACACGTGCTATTGGGCCAAAAATTGCTCGACACATAGAGAAATCTTTCAACATGCCAGAAGGTTGGTTAGATACAGATCATACTGAAGAAGAGCTTAAAGAAGCGTCGACGCAATTCACTTCAACTCAAACTAGACGAGTACCTATTCTTAGTCATGTGCAAGCAGGTTCTTGGGGGAAAATCGACTCTAAAGACATTATTTACGAGGAGTTAGACTGGCAAACAACCTCAAGCAATATCAGTGAGGAAGCCTTTGCCATGCGTGTTACGGGCAACTCTATGACCAATCCACACGGTTCCCCGTCGATACCAGCTGGCTCCATTGTAGTAGTTGAACCATGCAACTGCCCTGATAATGGAAAGATTGTCGTAGCGACACTTAATGATGCTCCAGAGGCAACGATTAAAAAGCTAGAGATTGATGGCCCACATAAGTTTTTGGTCCCACTAAACCCCAAATATGACCCTATCCCAATCAGTGGGAATTGCCGAATAGTCGGCTATGTAAAACAAGTCATTATGAACTTGTAGCAAAGAAGCACTCAAAGAAAGCCGCTCACAATAGCGGTTTTTTTTGTACCTTAAATTCGTAAAATTCAAATAAAGCCAAAAAATGTACTTTACAAGGACAAATATAATTAGTGCCTTTGAGGTACATTATGGCAAATAACAATGTACCTAAGTAAAAAGGAAACCCCATGACGTATTTATCTCTTACAGACATCAACAAAACTCTAGAAGGCGCTAAAGCTATTCAATTACATAGAACGAGCTTCGAACATTACCTAGCAAAGATGCCAAAAAGCGATCCGTTTTATGACGATCTAGAACAACTCATTCAGCTAAGCGATAAGTGTGAAAATTTGGAAGTAAGCGTAGGAAAAGAAGACGCCCAAACGATCCATCAGTTCAACGCTCTTTCTGACCAATTGAGCACTAAATTGAATGAAATGAGATTTTGAAAGGCTGTAAAAGAGAAAACCCCTATCGGTGACCAAACCAATAAGGGCTTACTTTGTGCAATGAGACTTAGATAACCAAACCTAAACCTCGCAATCAGTATATAACTGGCTGACCACCAATTTCAAGTACGTAGACTGATTGCCAGGTTTCACCCTGAAACCAAAGGAACTTTGTGTAATGACGACTCCCCCACTTCGAAACTCTCAGGAAGAGTTTATCCATAAAAAGATTCATCAAATCTTACTTGGTGAAGGCTACAAGCGTGACGAAGCAACTCGGGCTTGTAACTTCGCGATTAAAATCTACCGAACAACCGCTTCGTTCGGAGGCCGTGGCGGCAAGTGTTTCGACTTTTGTTTAGCAAAAGCTCGCCAGTTGCTTGCCCCAGTAAAAAAGAAGGCCACCGCTCGAAAGCGAAAAGCTGCAAAATGACTAAGGAACGTAAACGCAAACAAGCAGCAGTTCGCGCCAAGCGCCTAAGGGATAAGCGTAAAACCAGTGGCAATAACGATATCCGAGTGACGTTATCACCCAATGAAATCACAAAGCTTAATGATATATGCCAGTTCTTCGCTTACCCAAGGGAACCTTACACCCAAGTTGAAGCTTTGCAGTCGCTGATTCATCGTGTTCATGCCGAGATACCCAAGATAGAAAGCGATTTGGGTTGTTGCGGTAAATGTGGTGAACAGCTACCACAAGGCTGCGCTAAGTTACGCCAAGGCGGTTTGTTTAATGGTGATGCGATGTGTTGGCACACCACGAACCGAGTACGAATTATGCCACCAGCAAAAGGAGTTGCCCAATGATCAGTTTCGCCGTCTATGCCGTTATTTGTGCGGTGTTTTATGTTTGTTATATGAAAAGTTCAACTAATAGAGGAAATCAAAATGGTTAATTCAACGATAAACCTAGCAACACAACGCTTTTTCATCAGCGATAAAGAGGTTCGTGAAACTCTTGGTATTAGCCAGCCTACTCTATGGCGTTGGACTCAAGAGCTCGGCTTCCCAAAAGCGGTGAAAGGCATGAGAGGAAAACGTCCTTACAAAGAGTTCATTGAATGGGCGAAAGAGCGCGGGATGGTTTGAGCATTTAGAAAGGGAAGCAAGCGCTTCCCTTTTTTACTAGAGCAAGCTGATGCATTACTCTCGTAATACATTCTTTCCATAGAATATATTAATACCAGTAAAACCTTTAAAAGAGGTGAGATATCAATATTCTCAACGATGATAGCTCGGCTTTGCTCCTAGCTTTGTGTAAGAGATTGAAAAAGTGATGGCTAATCTTAGTTCAAAATCCAACATATAACCCGCTTGCTAAAATGGATTTAGATTGGTCTGACAGGTTTTCATTAGCTTGACCTCAGTCAACACATTTTTGCCCCATTGTCAGTTTTGCCAAAAAGCCTGCGTTCTCGGTCTGGTGAGTTTTGACCAAATATAACTAATCTGACACCCAAATCTCAAAAAGTTCGTCACCGTGCTGTTCTTAGCTCAAATGAATTCTCTGATTTTTGTGCTGTAAATCACTCTGAAAACGTCTTCTATAGTCCGATCACAGCTTCGCGAGAGTCGTGAGAGCTGAACAGCGAGCGCGACGCTGTGGGGGCTCGGCCCCCGTGTTGTATCACGGAGGTAAATTGAACCTAGATACGAGCGTAAACTTACTTTTGTAAGAACTTTATCTCGATTTTTTAGCTAGTTACAGTATTATATGAAACTCGTTTATCTTCATCATTGGTTTTATCTAAAGTAACCACGAACCAGTTTTAAGGCGTGTATTATGAAAGAACTAGATTTAAATAAAGTCGTTGTTGAACTTGTAAAGCAGTTCTCTGATCCTGTTATCAAAGGGCTCAGTCAACTAGGCAAGGAGTCATTTGATAAGGCAAAAGTTCATTTTGATGATTGTTTTGCGAATTATTTGGAAAGGAATTACGACAAGCACAGCAAATCTAAAACTCTGCTTTATCGCGATGCACCAGTTAAACTAAAAGATTTTTATGTTAGGACTGACCTGGTATCTAGCGAGAGCAGTACTATCAAGGAAGACACCTTTATTGACAACCTTCTAGTCCAAAATAAGGTAATAGTTCAAGGCTCTGCAGGTTCAGGAAAGTCAACATTTTGCAAAAGTGTTTTTCTAGACTTAATCGAAAAACCTAGTGGGGTTTTACCGCTCTTCATTGAACTACGTCATTTAAATTCTTCTAGCTCTACATCATTATATGACTATGTTTTAGGTAACCTCTCGGACATTGAATCAAGATTCTCTAACACTCAACTTGACTATTCTCTAAAGTTGGGAAAGGTTTTACTTATTCTTGATGGATTTGATGAACTGGACATAAATTTACGTAATGATTATGAAAAACAAATAATAGGTCTGTATTAATATCGACTAGGTATGATTCAAGGTTTAACTCTTGGCAGGAATTTCAC
>NZ_JBFRTR010000188.1:0-4397 GCF_041474215.1 Vibrio sp. 10N.222.52.C12 | reverse complement strand
TATCGAGTTAAACAGTTGCCAGGAGGACAACTAACCTAACCCATCAACCAACTGGACTATGTTTTCATGTAGCCACAAGTAGAAAGGATCTGACTCCCTTTTTTTGTGTTGATAAAGCAAAATCTGCTTGCTATTGAATGATGGGAGCCTCGCATGACTAACTTCAACTAGGTTATGTGTATTATCGATATACAGTTCTGAAGTTGGAAATAGAGCCTCGGTTTGCGCTGCCACAGCTGCGACATTTGAGATTATTTCGGAACGAAAGACTTCGTTATAATTCAATCCTCTTTGCACCAACATGTTTTCCATCATCCCCTCTTTTTCATTCCACTCAGCCAACTGTGCAATTGCAAATCGACATTCTGAAAGATATTCAAATTCTACAATCTTCTTCAGATGAATAGGATGGGATTTATTCGCATACAACTTAAAGTGATCTTCGGCCAAATGTTTATGCAATATGGCCTTGCTGCCTATTGGGACGTCGTAATTAATGCCTAACTGAATGTTATCTTTCGCTAAATTATCAAGCGTATTCTGGTTCCATATGTGGCAAGAAAATGTCACGTTCGGCGCATGCTTGGCAAGGAATAGGAACAAGATATGAGGCAATGACTGTCCTAAAAGCGGATTAATGGCCAAAGAGATATGCCCAGCGTGGCTGTACGCGTCGAACTTCTTTACCGGAGTTAATGTTTTCTCTAGCAGCGCAATTAAGTCAGGGAGTGACTCTGCGATTTGATTACACCTGTAGGTAGGTTTCATTCCTTGTGGAGTCGAAACAAAGAGCTCATCATCAAGCTGCTCTCGAAGTTTCCGTAACTTCCGACTCACAGAAGGCTGAGCAAGAAAAAGTCGCTCCGCAGCATGGGTAACATTTTGCTCTTCTATCAAAACATGTAGAACCTTAAGTAGGTTCAAATCGATCTTGTTTAGCGCAGCTTTCAAAGTACCAACCTCACAGGTATAACATATTTGTCATACCTGCGATTCTATATAGTCATTTCATAAATACCAAACTTTTACTTACCATTACCTCAACTTAATAAAACAGAATATGGTATTTAAAAATGAAAAAAACTCTACTTTCTTTATTAGTGGTCACGTCTTTCTCAACGGTTGCAGGAACGTCCACAACCAGCTTTAACAATGAAGATAAATCAATTGAAGACGTCTTTGCTAACATTGACTCTTCTTCGTGGGCGGTAAACCCAGAAGATCATGGTATGACGGTGCATGAGTACATAAACCAAGAAGGCATTTGGTTTGCTGACAATTTTGCTCGCAACTTTAAGTTAGGCTTAAACAACCTTCATCACTTCAAAGAACTGGCGAACAAAGACACTCGTTGGGTTGTATCACCATCCATTGATCACTTGTACTCAATGGGCGTTATCGATACCTCCAAACCATTTACAGTCGTTGTACCTGAGAACGATGGGAAATTAGTTACACTTCACCTTCAAGATATGAACCACACTCAACCATTTTATAAGGTTGGCGCAGGAACTTACGAGTTCACTCCTGAAATGTTCGATACAAAATATGTGCTGATAGGCTTGCGTTTTGCGACAGATGGAACAAAACAAAACGTTAAACGGATTACAGAAGAGCTTCAGCCGAAAGTGAAAATTATCGGTGGTGGTCAAGATCTTGAAGGATTGCCAAAGCCAAACACTGAGGCTATGGAAGCAGTTCGTACTGCATTAATGCCAGAATACGATAAGTTAAATGACACATACGATACAGTTCAATACCGAGCGCAAGATGTGACTGACTGGGAAAAGACTACTTACACAATTGCTGGAGCGTTCGGCCTATCGACAGCTGACACCGCAATGTATGCACCTTACGCACTAGAGAATGCCAAAGGTGAACAATGTTACCAAGCGACATACGAAGCACCTAAATTAGCTAGTGACCTAGGTTATTACTCAATCACTGTCTACGATTCAAAAGGTTATCTCATGTCGAACGAGAATAACATCGTTTCGACCAATCAAGGACTGACGCAAAACGAAGACGGTACATTCACGGTGGTATTCGGTGGTTTAGACTGTAAAAAACATGCGGATGGTAATAACGTAAACTTTGCTTACACCCCTAAAGACAACTGGTCTTTCTTATTACGTGTCTATCAACCTAACGTTGAATCAATGAAGGTATACACCCTGCCCGAGATTGAAAAGATCTAAGTGCTTAACTATTGCTATGTATCAGAAGTTAACGTAACCAGTATGACTTAAAAAAAAGCGCCTCAGGCGCTTTATTTAAACATCTCTCACCCAAACATCATTGACCTGTTGTTTCAGTAAATTAATCACACTTTGATGAATAAAAACCAAACCATAATCTTCTTCAAGCTTGAAAATTAGCCTTTCTTCGAGTGGAATATTCTCTAACTTAGAAAAATCAAACTCCGTTGACTCAATGTCTAACCAGTTCAACTTGCCGTATTGTTTTTCTTTATCCGTCAATTTATAAGTTTGATGGATATAAGGCACTCGATAGTCTTCGTAAACTTTAATTTGATCATCTGTTGGTTGGCTTGGAGAACAATCCACGCGCGCGTCTAACCACTCTACTCCGTGTATGACCAGTTTCTCCACTTTTGATGCAACATCGCTGATGATAAATAGCTTTGGAGAAAACGTCATTTCAAGCAGTAAATCAGGCTCTACTGGCACTATTGGCTTGGGGCTTTGTTGGAATGGGAAGTTAGTTAACGCCTGCTTCGTTAAAATAACATAATTTTCTTTCATAATTTATTTCCTAAACTTAGTGAAGCGGCTTATCGTTGAAAACTAACTGGTCTTAAAAATTTATACGGTGCCAGCAAACGCTTCCATTTTAACCTTAAAAATGATTAAATATCTTATAAACCACCATAGGAAATAAATCATGATTAAAGTAAAGTGTTTTAAATTCGAAGTTGAGTACAAAATAATAAAATCTCATATACAAGACTATTTTTTAGATGAACAGTATCTTGATCTTAAACTAACAGATGAACAGGTTGTTACTCCTTACGTTAAGCTCACTCCAAACCAGTCAGACATACCTAAATTCGACTTAATTGACATGATTGATGGTTATATTACAGAGCACTTTAATGTCATTAGTTGTGCTGTCAGCGAATTTGAAGATTATTTAATCATAAATAGTATATTCACCTTAGAGTTTGATCAAAATAGTACTATAACGTTAAAAGAAAACATAATTACAATGCAACAAGATGATGGAATTTATGAGTATTATATAACTCCTTCATTTAGCAACGCTGACTCTCCATCGCTGACTAAACCTAGCTTGTTAGATATCAAAAACTCATCTATGAAAACCAATGAAAGCATAGAAAACATGACTATGTAAGTTAATTCAAACACACGCTATTTACCACTAGGTCATTGCTTTTAAGGAGAACAGATACAATCTCCTTATCCATCAAGATAGAATAATCATCATCAATGAAGAATATCCTATCCTTTTCGCTTATTCGGTTTGACAAGATAGTTATACTTTGTAATGAGAATGCATCGCCTTCTCTATAAAATATTGAATTCTCATTATCTATACAATTTATTATGGAGTGAACCTTCATATAAAAGTAGTTCTCAACAACTCTTTTCCTATCCTTAATTAATATAGGTGTAATTGATAGATTATAAATATCTAAAGAGGCCAGAATTCTGGCACTTTCATCATTAACAATAAAACCATCAGCATAACGATAGATGCTTTTCATCTTGTAATCATTTATCTCAGAAGTAGAATAGATAACCAACTTGTTATTATATGAAGTAATTTCATCGTACACTAGTTGAAAAGTTCTTTGATCGGACTCTTGAAAATGGAAATCACTTGTAATGTAGTTTTCTGTAACTTCAAATAACTCTTTAACCATAGATTTCGTACGCCGTTTTTAGTCTAGTTCCAGTCATGGCCAATTGTTTTATAGTGTGAGGAGAGACGTAAAAATTATGGTTTCTCTCACTATTACATTTCTCCCTTCCACAACCTAATCCATCGTCCAAAAAGTCCGCACCATTCTTATTTAACTTGATGCTACCGGCTGTAATATCATTAGAAATTGTTTTTGATAAATTATCTATTGCATCAACTATTTCTTGACATTTATAATCTTTGCATTTTTTCATTATTTTCTTAATTTCCTTTCTAACCTTGCCACTGACTAAAAAGTGATATCCCCCAGCAATATCTGTACCTCTATTTTTTTCTTCTATTTTTTTTACATTTTCTTTAGGAATTAGAGCATCGACTGTACCCCATTCTCGGTGATTACCAATATGATAAGGAACTCTCAACTCGCAAGCCATTGCTTCTATTTGTGCAGGTAGCAACAGTATATTCTTCGGATGATTAACATTATATAG
>NZ_JBFRTR010000187.1:0-2315 GCF_041474215.1 Vibrio sp. 10N.222.52.C12 | reverse complement strand
ATATAAAGATACTTATATTTAAAGTCAGCAACTTTATATCGTTGATTGCTTTATAAGTGTCCGTGTATTTACAATCTATAAATCATTAGTCGCTAATTCACATCACTTCTATTTAAGATGATGTAAGGAGATAGCCATGACAACTCAAACGATACCAAGCGAGAAAAAAAAGGGCGGCTTCTTTGCCAACTTTAAATTCCCTTCTGCCTACACCATTCTATTTATTCTGATTGCGTTCGTCGCACTGCTTACCTGGATTGTTCCAGCAGGCCAATACGACCGTGCAATGAATGAAGAGCTAGGCCGAGAAGTACCCGTAACCGGAACCTATCAAGCGGTAGAAGGTAACCCTCAAGGCGTGATTGATGTACTGCTCGCGCCTATTGACGGCTTCTATGACCACAATAGCTATGAAGCGGCGGCTATCGACGTTTCGCTGTTCATCTTAATCATTGGTGGCTTCTTAGGGCTAGTAACCAAAACGGGTGCCATTGATGCCGGTATCGAGCGCGTCACCGCCCGCTTAGAAGGGCGAGAAGAGTTGATGATACCAATACTGATGGCGCTATTTGCCGCAGGTGGTACCGTCTACGGCATGGCGGAAGAATCACTGCCCTTCTATACATTGCTAGTGCCGGTAATGATGGCAGCTCGCTTTGACCCTCTTGTTGCCGCTGCGACCGTACTGCTTGGTGCAGGTATTGGGGTGCTGGGTTCAACGATTAACCCATTCGCAACCGTGATCGCTGCCAACGCCTCTGGTATTCCATTTACAGACGGTATCGTGTTGCGCATTGCGATGTTGATTATTGGTTGGGGTATTTGTGTTGCCTACGTAATGCGTTACGCAAGAATGGTTCAAGCCGATCCAACAACATCAATTGTCTACGACAAATACGAAGAGAACAAAGCGCACTTCTTAGGTAATGCGAGCGGCGAAAAACTTGAATTCACCGCGACTCGCAAACTGATTCTGACCATTTTTGGTGGCTCGTTCGCTGTAATGATTTATGGTGTATCCGTTGCTGGATGGTGGATGGCTGAGATCTCAGCGATGTTCTTAGCAGCAACCATCATCGTTGGTATTGTGGCTCGCATGAGCGAAGAAGAGTTTACCACCAGCTTCATTGATGGTGCCCGCGACCTACTTGGCGTTGCGCTCATCATAGGTATTGCACGTGGTATCGTAGTGGTGATGGACCGCGGTATGATCACCGATACCATTCTCTTCTCAGCAGAACAGATGGTAACGGGGCTTTCTTCGGTTATCTTCATTAACGTGATGTTCTTCTTAGAGATTCTACTGTCGTTCTTAGTGCCATCGACCTCTGGCTTAGCGGTACTGACCATGCCAATCATGGCACCACTGGCCGACTTTGCTGGCGTAGGTCGTGACTTGGTTATCACTGCGTACCAATCTGCATCTGGCTTGGTGAACCTAATCACCCCAACCTCCGCGGTGGTGATGGGTGGTTTGGCGATTGCTCGTGTCCCTTACGTGCGCTGGGTTAAATGGGTGATGCCACTAGTCGGTATATTGATGGTGTTCTGCATTGTTGTACTGAGTATTGGTGCGCTGATCTAACTAACAGCACTTCACTCCTTTCTCATCCAAAGCCGCTTCTCACAGCGGCTTTTTTATTGTTCCCTCTCAATGTAACCCTCTGCCACTGAAACAGCTCCTCAAAGCCATACACGCGATATTCAAGGTTCTTCTGTTCGTAGCCAAGCTCAACTAAACTCAAAGCACTCGCAATAGAAGAATCAATCCTACTTTTAAACATCTAATTTTCTTGATGAAATAACACTCTATTTTCAACCATGATGTTTAAACAAATAGTTAGTCACTTATTAGCGTTAATTATATTTAAAGTAATTAATAGCCTAATAAACAGACGAAGATTAATGCCCTTTTCTATCAAAAAACACACTTAAACAGCCGATTTTAAAATGTGATCGCAACAGCTTTATTCGCATTTACTTTGTTAATAAACAATTAATTCCACATCCAAAATTAAATATCTAAATAAAAACACTGCATACTTCCAAGCTAAGTACACTCTTATCAATAAAACTATTCTGCATATAATCCCTCGTAAATTAGATTCTAGTAAGTTTCGTCAAAAAAGCGTGCATAAAGTTCCCTAACTGCTAACTATTTAGAATGTATTATTCATAAATGAAAGTGCATAAAGTTTGTTAAAACCCTTAATTTTAAAGGGCTGCGGGATAAAAAACGATTTGTGATAGATCTCTAAGAATACCTGACTAGCAGGCGTAATATTAATTCCAGACAAGAGATATGAATAAATAAT
>NZ_JBFRTR010000186.1:0-294 GCF_041474215.1 Vibrio sp. 10N.222.52.C12 | reverse complement strand
ACATCGCCAGGCTTTAAATATCGTTACCTGTGTATACATGTAACAACATCTACAGTGTACTAATCTGTTGATGACAATTTTTTGGAGGGATGGCTGAGTGGTCGAAAGCACCGGTCTTGAAAACCGGCAACCGTTAATAGCGGTTCTAGGGTTCAAATCCCTATCCCTCCACCACCATTAGAAAGCCCGCTGAGAAATCAGCGGGCTTTTTTCTTATCTGCGATATACATAAATAAAAGGGGAAGGGCACTGACGTGCTCTTCCCTTTTTTGTATTTATACCAATCCGGAAAAT
>NZ_JBFRTR010000185.1:0-258 GCF_041474215.1 Vibrio sp. 10N.222.52.C12 | reverse complement strand
AGGGTGTGCTCGGCATCAAAGGACGGGTTAGCATTAACGGGATTCGGTAGGGCTAGGGGTTTGGGTTTGTTCACTTTCGGTCTCCTTGGCTTGCATCAAGGCAGCCATTTGTTGTTTGGACGCGTAGATCAAGCCCAAAACTGCAAGCAGCAGCGTCGCCTCTTCGATGTAGTCCCCAAACACTCCCATCAAGGTTGAGCCATGTTTGGCAAAGACCGGCTGCGCAGCATCGATAACGGCTTGTTTCCCTTTACCGTC
>NZ_JBFRTR010000184.1:0-2952 GCF_041474215.1 Vibrio sp. 10N.222.52.C12 | reverse complement strand
AGTCCTAGCCAAGCAGAGAAATCACGGCTTTTATCAAATTGAGAACCATTGCCTATCGAAGCAAGTATCGCAGTAGCGGTTTGCGGTCCAATGCCACGAACCTTCATCACTCGTTGAACATTAGCGCTGACCTTAGCAAAAGACTCGAAGACTTGTTCAGTATCGGCGATACGTTGATTCAACTCTCCAAGGTGGTGATAAGCATCGGCAATCACCGTTCTTGCGAGATGTGGCAGTTCATTTTCTGCATCTTCAAGCATTAAGGGAACGTGTTTCATTAATGAAGAGCGGCCAACAGGAATGATTAACCCGAACTCAGAGAGTAGGGCGCGCATGCGATTCATAAGCGCGGTGCGTTCACGAACCCAATGCTCTCTCATTCTATGTACCGATAGGATGGCTTGTTGCTCTGGTGATTTTACGGGCACAAAGCGAGTGGATGGTCGCTGAACAGCTTCGCAGATAGCTACTGCATCATTAAGGTCGTTCTTCCCTTTAGTTCGATAAGGAACCACGTATTTAACGGCCATGATGCGGGCGTCATGACCCAGTTTATTGAGTGTTCTTGCCCAATAATGTGCACCACCACACGCTTCAACGCCTATACGCATGAGTGGCATATTTGCTATTGTAGTCAGTAGTTTAGAGCGAGTTACTGACTTATGAAGTATGACCTTACCATTTTGGTCTACGGCATGAAGACTAAAGTGGTTTTTAGCTAGGTCGATACCGCAGAAATAAGAATAATCAGACATGGTGCCTCCGATGCATTTAAGTACCACATAAGTGTGGCAGATCCTCGGTAGGGGGAATCCATGTCATTCGTTAGCAATTTAGGAGAGGTCATGACGTTAGCAGAAGATTTTTTTGAACATTGGTGCAGTGTCGTTGAAGAGAGAGATGATGAAGTAAATCAGAATTGGTGTAACAATAAGGCCTATACGAACTTTATCATCCATTCTGAAAATTCCGTTGTGATGGATATAGCAAAAAGGCTTGGATTGTACTGCTACAATGCAGACTACTACTACTTAGATTCAGTCTTTTATGACCAAACTGACTTTATAGATGATTTCCCAAATCAATGTTATTTGACAAACATAAGTATAGCATTTGAGCATGAAAATAATTTTAAGAGTGGGTTGTTTCAAGAGGTATCTCACCTCCTATTAATCAATAGCCAGCTCAAAGTAGTAGTGTCTTATCCGCCTTGCGAAGAGTCTGAGAAAGTAGAGCTTGAATACTTGCATCGCATCATTAACTCTAGCCCGATTTCAAAGGAGTTGTCAGATAAGAAAGGGTTCCTATTTATTATGGGGCATGCTGACCCATACAAATGGGTTGCTTGGATATATCATCAATCAGCGTGGCAAAAAATTGCTAACAAATCGCTTAACAGGGACTCCTAACGCTTGGCCACTTTCATACAAATCAGCTTCGGTGTTTAGGGCACAAATTTTAAGTCGGGTGGTATTGCGTTATCGCCCGTTAGCAAGGCGTTATAGCGCATTGGCTCATACCAACGATTGGCGGATCAAATATCTTTATGGAAACCCTATGAATACATATGTTGCAATTGATCAAAATGGAAAAACGGTTCATGTCTCTGCTTACACCGAAAGTGATGCAAGGCAACAAGCCGAAGATCTTCTAGGCTACGGAAATATCATTAAATTTTACAAAGTATAAATTGAGAATTAAACATGACAGAACAATCATTCGACGAATATAGCCACATGGAAGAAAGTATAAAATCAGCACAAGATGAATTATTGTCTGTATCAATGCAATATGATGCCATATTAAAGAATGAAGATTATTATACATACGATTATATAGAATTAGCCGCTGGGAAAGTAATAAAGGCAGAGATGCACATGGATACTTTGTTAGCTGAATATTATTTACTGCATCCAGCTAAACTAGATGGTGTTCTTAAACGTAAAACCGATGGTGCTAACTTGGTCAATATAATGGACTTAAATAGCTTCGCTCAAGACCATTATGAAGATCCTGATTGCTACCAGAAATTAAAGTTTTCCGATTATATCGATTATGTTTTTGACTCTATTTAATCAAGTATATTGCGCTATAACAAGTTACTTAAACGGACGCGAAACAGTTGGCTATCGCTCGTTCCTCGCACATTTTAGCCATCTATTTCGCGCCGCTTAGTAAGGCGTTAGTTTGCTAGGAGATATTTTGAAATTCGTTGAAAGTAAATTAATATGGTGGCTTCTAGTTGTTACTACAATTTTATTATTAAAGTCATCTGATGAACATACCGTTTCATTTTTATCAGGGACTCTTGTTGGTGATTTCTTTGAACAATTCAAATATGGTAATACAATTATTTTTAACCTATGCATTGGTTATATTGTAAGTTTACTATTTTACGTGCTTGTTGTTTTAATTCCTGAATATAGAAAAAGAGAAGATTTAAAAGACCAACTTGGTTACCCTATATCTTTTATGTTTGAGGCCTTTTTCCATGATCGTACTGATTTTAGTATTGTATTTCATTGGAGTAAGCATATTATAAATTGCAAACCGATAAACGAGCATTTGGTAAACCTATCGCGCTTTAAAAATGACGCTAGTTTTAAGAGGTTAAAAGCTCCAAAAGCAATTTGTCTTGTACAATCAGCTCATGAAGTACTCCCAACCTTTGAACAATTAGTCCCAGTTGCTTTTCAAGTGTCACATCGTCATGCATTAATTTGGGTCAGTTTAACTAATTCACTAAGGCAAATAGCATCTCTTAATGATATAAAAGTAGATGATAGAGACTGGGATATTCTAGATTTAAATCTATCTGAATTCGTAGAGTATGTTGGGCAATTCTACGACGCAAACTAACAAACGACTATGGCGTCAATGATTAATTTTTGGCAGTGTTTTCATCCCACATGGCGCCATCTCTCAGCATAGAGTTAAGAGTCACAACCATCT
>NZ_JBFRTR010000183.1:0-4293 GCF_041474215.1 Vibrio sp. 10N.222.52.C12 | reverse complement strand
GTATAGATGTTTTGGAGTAAAAATGAGCGAAACGGCAACGCAAAATAAAGAGACTCGTGGCTTTCAATCTGAAGTAAAACAACTACTTCATCTAATGATTCACTCACTGTATTCAAATAAAGAAATCTTTCTACGTGAGCTGATCTCTAACGCATCTGACGCGGCTGATAAGCTCCGTTTTCAAGCTCTATCGAACGGTGACCTTTACCAAGGTGATGCCGATCTAGGTGTAAAACTTTCATTCAACGCGGAAGCTAACACGTTAACGATTTCTGATAACGGTATCGGCATGAGCCGCGACAACGTTATTGAGCATTTAGGTACGATTGCTAAGTCAGGCACTGCAGACTTTTTCTCAAAGCTGTCTGAAGACCAAAGCAAAGACTCTCAACTGATTGGTCAATTTGGTGTGGGTTTCTATTCTGCATTCATCGTCGCAGACGCGGTAACGGTTCGCACACGTGCAGCTGGCCTGCCGAACAATGAAGCTGTTCAGTGGCACTCTGCAGGTGAAGGTGATTACACAATCGAAGACATCACTAAAGAGTCTCGTGGTACTGACATCGTTCTGCACATGCGTGAAGACGGTAAAGAGTTCTTAAATGAGTGGCGTCTGCGTGAAGTGATTGGTAAATATTCTGACCACATCGGCATTCCTGTTTCTATCTTCACAGCAGTGAAAGATGACGAAGGTAAAGACACCGAAGAGAAACATTGGGAACAGATCAACAAGGCGCAAGCACTTTGGACTCGTAACAAGTCTGATATCGAGAAAGAAGAGTACCAAGAGTTTTACAAACACGTATCTCACGACTTTGCTGATCCACTAACCTGGAGCCACAACAAGGTTGAAGGTAAGAACGATTACACAAGTCTGCTTTACATCCCAGCGAAAGCACCTTGGGACATGATGAACCGTGACCACAAGAGTGGCTTGAAACTTTACGTGCAGCGTGTATTCATCATGGATGACGCAGAGCAGTTCATGCCATCTTACATGCGTTTCGTTCGTGGCTTGATTGACTCAAACGATCTGCCATTGAACGTGTCTCGTGAAATCCTGCAAGACAACAAGGTAACTCAGTCTCTTCGTGGCGCATGTACCAAGCGTGTACTGACTATGCTTGAGCGCATGGCGAAGAATGACAATGATAAGTACCTAGAGTTTTGGAAAGAGTTCGGCCTAGTATTGAAAGAAGGCCCGGCTGAAGATATGGCGAACAAAGAGAAGATCGCTGGTCTACTTCGTTTCTCGTCAACGGAAGTGGATTCTGCTGAACAAACCATCAGCCTAGAATCTTACGTTGAGCGCATGAAAGAAGGCCAAGATAAGATTTACTACCTGACAGCAGATAGCTACGCTGCCGCTAAGAACAGCCCACACTTGGAGCAGTTCAAAGCTAAAGGTATTGAAGTGGTTCTAATGTACGATCGTATTGATGAGTACGTAATGAACTACCTGACTGACTTCGACGGTAAACAGTTCCAATCGATCACTAAAGCAGGCTTAGACCTAAGCAAGTTTGAAGGTGAAGAAGAGAAAGAGAAGCAAAAAGAGACAGAAGAAGAGTTCAAATCTGTTGTAGAGCGCACTCAATCTTACCTAGGTGGTCGTGTTAAAGAAGTTCGTACGACCTTCAAGCTAGCAACAACACCTGCGGTTGTTGTGACTGACGACTTCGAAATGGGCACGCAAATGGCGAAGCTTCTTGAAGCTGCGGGTCAAGCGGCACCGGAAGTGAAGTACATCTTCGAGATTAACCCTGAGCACGCACTGGTTAAACAGATGGCTGACGAAGCAGACGAGCAAGCGTTTGGTCGTTGGGTTGAGTTGCTACTTGGTCAAGCGATGCTGGCTGAAAAGGGCTCAATGGAAGATCCGTCACAATTCTTGGGTGCAATCAACGAGCTACTAACAAAGCGTTAGTCTTTCGACTTTAGGTTAAGCCAACAATTACAATAAAAAGCTCGCAAATGCGGGCTTTTTTTATGAACGTCGTTGAAAATTGACCTAACGTGGTCAACGTCACCGTTATCGTCACAACAAATGTTGTCGATGCATTCTTTAGTCGTAAATTCAGCCAAATTGAATATTAATGTGATAGAATGCTCGACCTAATCAGCTGGGGCTAAGAAGCGACTATCTCCAGTTGTATGATTTTTAAACGTTATACCGAAACTTACCGTTTTGCTTCTGTTCACAGTTTTGCTTAGCCTCAATGGTTACTTAACGCTTTCTGTTCATCCTAAAAATGAGCAAGAATGGAGGGATAGTGAGCTTCGGTATAAATCATAATTTTATAAGAGGATTAAACATGCGCATCATTCTTCTAGGTGCTCCTGGCGCGGGTAAAGGTACTCAAGCTAACTTCATCATGAACAAATTTGGTATCCCTCAAATTTCAACTGGTGACATGCTACGTGCTGCTATCAAAGCGGGTACTGAGCTTGGTAAGCAAGCAAAATCAGTAATCGACGCTGGTCAGCTAGTTTCTGATGAAATTATCCTTGGTCTTATCAAAGAGCGTATCGCTCAAGATGACTGTGAGAAAGGTTTCCTACTAGACGGTTTCCCACGCACAATCCCACAAGCTGATGGCCTAAAAGAAATGGGCATCGCTGTTGATTACGTTGTTGAATTTGACGTAGCTGACGATGTGATTGTTGAGCGTATGGCTGGTCGTCGTGCTCACCTTCCTTCTGGTCGTACATACCACACTGTGTACAATCCGCCTAAAGAAGAAGGTAAAGATGACGTAACGGGTGAAGACCTAGTGGTACGTGATGACGACAAAGAAGAAACAGTTCGTGCACGTCTAGGTGTATACCACGATCAAACAGCTCCGCTTATCTCTTACTACGGTAAAGAAGCTGAAGCAGGCAACACTCAGTACCTTAAGTTTGATGGTACTAAGCAAGTTGCTGAAGTTAGTGCAGAACTTGAGAAAGCACTAGCATAATTGGCTAACAGCCAGTTTTAGAATTTGATATATTGGAAGCGACCTTAAGGGTCGCTTTTTTTGTTTCAATTTTTAGTACGATACCAATCTAGATAATTTGATTGCACATGATTCAGAACGGTTCAGACCCGATGGCAGTGGCTAGCAATTGAGAGTGGATGTTGTGTATCTCATATGAAGAGTGATTATTCAGACTTTCATTGAGGCGCAATGATCTTAAACTTATGCAGATTAGTATATTACTTTCCAGAAAATCACATATTGGTCTCAGGTATCTATGGAAAATAATAAAAAGCAGGGCGTTTTACTGGTGAACTTAGGAACGCCAGATGCGGCGACCCCCGCTGGCGTTCGTCGATTTTTGAGTGAATTCTTACACGACAAGCGAGTTGTAAACCTAACGCGTTGGCTTTGGTGTCCTATATTACATGGCGTGATTTTACCGATTCGCTCGCCTAAAGTTGCTAAGCTGTATCAGTCTGTCTGGATGGATGAGGGCTCACCACTGCTTGTGTACTCTCAAAGACAAGCTGAAAAGCTCCAGAAAAAACTAGAGATGCCTGTTGCACTGGGTATGACCTATGGCAACCCAAGCCTAAAGACTGGTGTTGAGCAACTGATGGAGCAGGGCGTTGAGGACATCATCGTACTGCCTTTATATCCGCAGTACTCTGGTACAACCACAGCGGCGGTTTCTGATGGTTTAACCAAAGCCTTTAAGCAGATGCCAGTTATCCCGAGCTATCGCTTTATTCGCGACTACTACGCGCACCCAAGCTATGCCAAAGCATTGGCTGAAAGCGTCCGCAGTCATTGGGATAAAAATGGCAGAGCCGATCATTTAGTGTGTTCTTTCCACGGTATTCCGAAGCGACTGGCTGATGAAGGCGATATCTACCCTCAGCATTGTGAAGCGACAACAAAGCTGCTTGCGGCAGAGTTAGGTTTGTCAGCGGACGATATCACAATGACATACCAATCGCGATTTGGTCGAGAAGAGTGGTTGAAGCCATACACTGACGAGACACTTGAATCACTGCCGAGTAAAGGCATCAAGAAGATCGACATTATGGCACCTGCCTTTTCGGTTGACTGTTTGGAAACGTTGGAAGAGATTTCAGACCAGTGTAAAGAGACTTTCATTGACGCTGGTGGTTCGGACTTTAGCTACATTATGTGTCTGAACGACAGAGATTCGCACATCGATATGATGGCAGAGTTAGTGGCGCTGTATCGCTAACAGATGCTGAGCCTTGATTATGACTTATCGTTAGCATTAAGGCGCATAATACAAATAACAAAAGGGCTGCTCATTGAGCAGCCCTTTTTGATC
>NZ_JBFRTR010000182.1:0-7571 GCF_041474215.1 Vibrio sp. 10N.222.52.C12 | reverse complement strand
TTAGAAAATGTTAATGATATTTATTATCAATTGCAAATTAAAATCATTCACATGTTAAGTTGGTGAATTAAATGACGAGCTATTCCTAAAAATGGCTTAAATTGTGTGTTATTTGTTCAGTTGAACAGCTGTGTAGCGTAAGTCACTAAATTTGTAGGAAATTACATCTACACTGATTTTATCTACACCCAAGTAATGAAGGACTAAGGAGGCGGCGATGGCGATGCAAAGACTCAATGCAGAACAGCTGTATCAGGTAGCGGATTTAGATAAGCTACCATGTAAGTCGACCAAAGAACTGGCTCCAATTGACGAAATCGTCGGGCAGGAACGGGCACAAAAAGCCGTTGAGTTCGCGATGTCAATCAAGGAAAAGGGTTACAACATTTATGCGATAGGGCGAAATGGTCTGGGTAAACGCACCATGATCTTGCGCTATCTGAACCGTCACCCTCAAGAAGTGCAGGAGCTTTTTGATTGGTGTTATATCGCGAACTTTGAAGATATTCGTACACCTAAGGTACTGAAATTACCTCGTGGCGTTGGCAGCAGCTTAAAGCAAGATATTGAAAAGCTAATGCGTAAATTGCTGAAAGGTATGCCTCTAGCGTTTGATAACGAGATGTACTTTAGCCGTGCTGATAGGCTTAAAAACCAATTAGCAGCTAAGCAACAAGCCGCGTTAGAAAGCATTAGCCAAGAAGCGAAAGACAAGGGCATTAACCTGACGATCACCACTCAGGGTGATTACCAGTTTGTGGCAATGAATGGCGATGATCTTCATACCGAAGAGAGCTTTGATCTGCTTTCGCCGGAAGAGCAAGATCAATTCGATAAAACCATTGATGGATTGGAAGTCGGCCTACGAACCATCTCTCGTGAACTGACGGAACTTGAAGAGACGTACACTGAGAAAATTCAAAAGCTGAATGATGATACGGCGCGAGATGTGATCACGCACTTCATCAAGCAATTGAAGAAGGATTACAGCCAATATCCAGACATCAAAAAGTACCTAACGGCACTGCGTAAAGACATTGTCGACAACGCTGACATCTTCTTAGAAGAGAGCACGGAGCAAGCAGAAGTTGCAACGGCCTCTTTGGATAAGAAAATGCCGCGTCGCTACAAGGTTAATGTGATTGTGAGCCAAAAGGAGGAGACTCTGCCGATCGTGGTGGAAGAGAATCCAAATTATCACTCTCTGTTTGGCTATGTAGAAACGGCGACGTTCAAGGGTACTGTCTTTACTGACTTCTCATTGATTCGCGCAGGTAGCTTACACAGAGCCAACGGTGGCGTATTACTGATGGATGCGGTGAAGGTACTTGAGCAGCCGTACGTTTGGGAAGGCTTGAAACGAGCACTGCGTTCACGTCAATTGAGCTTCACTTCATTAGAAAAAGAGGTGACCTTAACGGGGGCGGTATCGCTTGATCCAGAACCGATTCCATTGGATGTTAAGATCATCCTGTTTGGCGACTACCGAACTTACCAACTGCTGCAACACTACGATGCAGAGTTTGGTGAATTGTTCCGTGTGACGGCCGATTTTGAAGATGAGATGAAGCGTACTCCCGATTCTGAAATGCACTACGCGCGCTTTATTTCGAGTATCGTGCACGACAACAACATGCTGCATTGTGACCGTAAAGCGATCGCTCGCATCATTGAGCACAGCTCTCGTCAGGCGGGTGACCAAGGTAAATTGTCTCTGCACTCGGCACACATTGCTAATCTGCTTCGTGAGTCAAACTACGTGGCGAGAGGTTCAAAGTCGAACCTGATTCGAGCAACACACGTCGACCAAGCGTTATCTAACCAACAGATGCGTGTCGGACGACTGCAAGACAGTGTGATGGAGACGTTTACCAACGGCACAACACTGATCCATGTTGATGGTCAGGCGGTTGGGCAAGTGAATGCTCTGTCTGTATTAAGCACCACCGATCACATGTTCGGTGCGCCAAACCGAATTACTGCCACCACGGCTTACGGTGATGGTGAAGTGATTGATATTGAAAGAAACGTAGACCTAGGTGGCAGTATTCACTCAAAAGGCGTGATGATCTTGTCGGCTTACCTTTCTTCCGTATTTGGTAAGACAGCCAAAGTCCCGCTCACCACTAACATCACCTTCGAGCAATCGTATGGTGGCGTCGATGGTGACAGTGCGAGTATGGCCGAGTTCTGTGCGGTTGTATCAGCGTTCTCTAAGCAACCAAACCGTCAAGATATCGCAATTACAGGCTCGATGAACCAGTTTGGTGAGTCTCAGCCAATTGGTGGTGTGAACGAGAAAATTGAAGGTTTCTTTGATGTGTGTGAAATCAAAGGGCGTTCAAACGAACAAGGGGTGATCATCCCGCGTTCAAATGTTCACAACCTGATGCTGCGTAGCGATATTGTGAAAGCGGTTGAAAAGGGCGAGTTTAATATCTGGGCGATTGACCATGTAACAGAAGCGATTGAACTGTTCACAGGCAAAGCCGCAGGTGAGGCGAGTGATGAGGGTAGTTATCCAATTGATACTATATTTGGTATCGCCCAAGCTAAACTGAACGCACTGCGCAAATAGTTTGAATATCTAGATACACAGTTTAATAGCTAAGCTAAATAGATAGATAAACAAACAGATAAACAGCTAAAACGCAAAAGCCATCGATTCTAGAGTCGATGGCTTTTTTGTTGGTTACGATTTGGTTTACCAGTGAGCTATTTGTATTTGGTCAGCTTGCTGTATTCGGTGAAAGTCGCGTGTTAAAAGGCGTTACCCATTTCGTAAGCAAAGCTTGGTGCCATCGAACTTCAGTTTTGCCAACAAGTGTTTGGCGTTAGCTCGGCCAATATCATCAAATTCGACACCGTATCGAGCGTAGTGTGTCGATTTCTGTAGATTGCAGACGATGCCTCGCAATGGCGGAATCAGTGGTCCGTTGTAGTTCTCAGGGGTTATCTCAATAGACACGCGATCGGCAATCTGAATCGCACGAGAGGTTGGTGAGGTAACGAAACGACAACCACTTTTCGATAAATCTCGTATCTCACAGTTTGCTCGCTGGTCGTTGAAGATGATTCTTGAAGCCAGATTCACTTCATAGCGTGTTTCTTTACGTAGCTGTGTCACTTGCATCGTGCTTGGTGTAGACAGCACTAGAATAGGGAAGGGTTCACCAATCTTATGGTGAATTTGGCTTCTAAAGTGGATAAGCGCGCCTTCACCTCGTAGAGAATACGCACGAGCGGTCATCCAAAAACCTTCTTGAAAGAAAAAGTTCAGATCTTCATTGGATACCTCGGGAACCTCAACCACAATACAG
Source organism: Vibrio sp. 10N.222.52.C12 (assembly GCF_041474215.1). Taxonomy (NCBI): domain Bacteria; kingdom Pseudomonadati; phylum Pseudomonadota; class Gammaproteobacteria; order Vibrionales; family Vibrionaceae; genus Vibrio; species Vibrio sp. 10N.222.52.C12. The sequence goes on along the minus strand of NZ_JBFRTR010000182.1, from coordinate 4,251 downwards.
TTATCACTGTGCGTACCGATAAACTTGGTGGTGGCGAGAAACTTCGTGCCAACGGGAGTCGAGACATTTAATGTCAGCTCACTGCCGTGCTCAATCATGGCCAGTGCATCAGTGCTATTGATAGTGGAAACGGTGCGATTACGAGGGTCTTGAAGTGCCTGATTATGCTCCAAAGGCTTCTTCAGGGGTGCGTTCATTATATGTTCTCCATGCGCCAACATGCGTCTGTTAGTTATACTGGTAACTTGCTAACAAGGGGTTATTACGTGCTAGATTTAGTAGGTGTACTAACGCAATTTATAGAGTGCTTTTAATTGGTTTGAATTTTATTTATAACCACACGCTATAATAATATTTTCTTTGATTGTAAGTACTTAGTTTTATTTATATGCACTTGCGCTAGTCTATTACAAGGAACTCATACTTCAAACTTTTATTGTTTGTCGTATCAATTATTTGCAGGAGTTGAGAATGCAGGCAGTAAAATGGGATCAAGAAGTGAACCAGATCACGGTAGAGTTAGAACCCAACCAGTTCGCGGTCGTTAAGTATCAAAAGGACGGAGATGTACTACATATCACGTCGACACGCATTCCTGATGAACTGCAAGGCAAGGGCTTTGGGAAGGTGATGATGGAGTCGGTATTGCCTGAAATTGAACAAGCGGGCTTCAAAATTGTGCCGGTTTGTAGCTATGTGGTTCACTACATGAATAGGCAGCCACAGTGGTCACACCTTCTATCCGATAAAGCATAACAACGAGTAATATGTCTCAATCAATATCGTCGAATAATCGAGCTCAACCTGAAGCGGGTTCAAGTCAAAATCAGCCAGAGCTTTATCAACAAGAGTTTTATCAAAATGAGCTTTATCAAAAAATAGCGACCTCGCTGGGTTGTCATGAAGGGTTTGATGTCCAAGTGATTCAACGCCTATGGGGTGGATATGGCGAGTTAGTTCGCTTAGTCTTTTCTCAAGAAAGCAGTGCGGAACTCAAGAGTGTGATTGTTAAACATGTCGCGTTGCCAGATAAAGCTGAACACCCAAAGGGTTGGAATACCAAGCTCTCTCACCAACGAAAGGTACACTCTTACCAAGTGGAAACAGCTTGGTATCAGTCATTCACCCAACAATGGGACGAGCGCTGCCCTGTACCTGTTGGGCTGCAATGTGAACTAGAAGAGAATGAGTGGCTGATAGTGATGCAAGACTTAGCGGATATAGGTTTTCCGTTAACCTCTCAGTTTGATGTACTTGCAGCTTCTGACTATCAGGTATCTAGTTACACACGAGAAGAGCAAAAACAACGTAATGCTTGCCTTAAATGGCTCGCTAACTTTCACGTAAAGCACATCAATATCAATCAAGAGCAGTTGTCATCATTGTGGCAAGTCGGTACTTATTGGCATCTAGATACACGTCCTGATGAGCTCAATGCCTTGGCTGATTTACCATTGAAGAACCAAGCCAAGCACATCGACCGTTTACTAAAAGAATGTCCATATCAAACCTTGGTACATGGCGATGCCAAGCTCGCCAATTTTTGTTTTGATTCTGAAAGCGAGCGAGCAGCTGCGGTCGATTTCCAATATGTGGGTTACGGCTGTGCGATGAAAGACGTCGCCTTGTTCATGAGCAGCGCGATTAGGCCACAAGATTGCGCAGAGCTTGAATCAGAAGTACTAGATGCTTACTTCCACTACTTGAAAGAGGCATTGGCGTACTATCAGCCACACCTTTCATTTGATGAGGTAGAAGCAGCATGGCGACCAATGTTTTACGTGGCGTGGGCCGATTTCCAACGTTTCGTAAAAGGCTGGAGCCCAGAGCATTGGAAGATTAACCCTTATACTGAGCAGTTGACCTTACGAGTGCTCACTCAATTAGACGAACAGGAGTCCGTCAATGTTCGATAGAACCGCGAGCTGGAAAACGCCGCAAAACTTTTTATTACTGATTTCGATTGTTGTACCTATCGCGTTTTCGAGCTGGATAGCTCTGCTTAATAATTTCGTGATTGAGAAAGCGAACTTTGACGGTGCCGATATAGGCTTGCTACAAAGTGTTCGTGAGATACCCGGCTTCTTAGCATTTACTGTGGTGTTTGTTTTAGCCTTCATACGTGAGCAACGCTTCATGTTGATATCGCTAGCGATGCTGACCGTGGGCACGGCGATTACCGGTTTATTCCCTTCACTCACAGGCCTTTTGCTTACCACCATTTTGATGTCAACGGGTTTCCACTATTTTGAAACGTTGAAGCAATCTTTGTCACTGCAATGGCTAAGCAAAGAAGAAGCGCCAGAGATGCTAGGTAAAATGATCTCGGTGGGCGCACTTGCGTCTCTTCTCACCTATGGCTCTATTTGGGTGATGCTAGAACAGCTAAAACTCGATTTCGCTTGGGTATATGGTATTACCGGAGGCATCGGTTTCGTTCTGGTGTTGGTGATGACCTTTGGTTTCCCTGAGTTTCAAACCAAGACCCAACAGAATAAGAAGTTAGTGCTAAGGAAGCGTTACTGGCTCTACTATGCGCTGACGTTTATGAGTGGCGCGAGAAGACAAATATTCACCGTGTTTGCAGGCTTTTTGATGGTAGAGAAGTTCGGTTACTCGGCTGCTGAGATTACGCTATTGTTCTTAATCAACTACCTATTTAATTTCTTGTTCGCAAAACGCATTGGCAAGTTCATTGGTGTGGTTGGCGAGCGCAAGGCGTTAATCTTCGAGTATGTCGGTTTGATCGGTGTGTTTGTTGGATATGGTTTGGTGCAAAGTGCTGAGTGGGCGGCGGCGCTTTACGTGGTCGATCATCTGTTCTTTGCTTTGGCGTTAGCGATTAAAACTTACTTCCAAAAAATTGCAGATCCAGCAGACATGGCCTCAACCGCAGGTGTTTCTTTCACCATCAACCATATCGCCGCGGTTGTTATTCCAGTCGCGTTTGGTGTGATTTGGTTATCGTCCCCTGCAACGGTTTTCTACATCGGTGCTGCGATGGCGGCGGTTTCTTTGGCGTTGTCTTTAAACATTCCTAAGACACCTGAAGAAGGCAATGAAGTGCGAATGTTTAGCTGGCGTTAACGCTAGGTAGAGACAAATAAAAAGCTCCAATATCGCTATTGGAGCTTTTTTATATGTGTTAGGTCGAGAGATCTAATCAATCAAATAGGTTCCAGTAGGATTAGCTTCTTACGGTTTTTAATCCTGTGCGTAACTTGAAGATTCCCTTTGGTGCTTTGGTCAGTAAGATGCCGCAAAGTAGAGGAATCATCATTACAAGTGACTGTTCAGATAGAACCTCACCATTGATGTAACAAGAGATCAGCAGCGCAACCACAGGGAAAATTAGGAAGCAGATAGATGCTTGGAAAGGGGTCGAAACCTGACCTAATTTAAAGTAAGCCACAATGCCGCCCACACTCGCCACAAAGCCTAGGTAAACCACAGCTGAGATTGAATCCCAAGTGAAAGATTTAACATTTACGTTTTCGCCCATAGCTGATACGGCAAATAAGAATAGAGCTGCAATTAAGCTTGGTACGGCGTTGTAGGTCAGTACTTCAATGCCTTTGCAGTGCTTTTGAACCAGCACATACATAACTGCGTGAATCGCCACAGCAAGGCCTAAGCAAACCGTGCCAATTAGGTAGTCATCGCCACCCATCTGCATTTCATTACCAAGGATTAAACATAGGCTCACAACAGCAGCGATCAAACCGAATATCTGGTGCTTCGCCAGTCGTAGACCTAAGAATAAGCCAGACATCAGCATCACAGCGACAGGCATGTTGGCGAAGATGATCGACGCTAAACCTGAAGAGATGTATTGCTCGCCATAGATCATCAACGTAAACGGAATCGCGAAATACATCAGCGCAACAATAAGCAGCCATTGGCGCTTACCTTTAGGGAACAGCAGTGGTTGGTTGAAGACTTTCGCCAATACCGCAAGCAGAGGTGCTGCAAGTAAAAAGCGCAACGCAGTAGCAAAAATAGGTGGGATAGAATGCAATGCTACTTCCATAGCGAACCAAGTGGTTCCCCAAATTAAGCAAACAGAGACAAAAAGCAAGATAGTTAGCGACTTCGAATTCATGGTGACTACTCATTAATAATTATTTTAAATCATAGGCTTGTAGCGCCTTAATGACGTGGCACAGTATAAAAAGGTAGTCGGAGAAAAGTTTTGTCTTTTTATCTCTAATTTACGTTTTATGTGGAAATTAAATCTCTAATATAATTATT
>NZ_JBFRTR010000181.1:0-3854 GCF_041474215.1 Vibrio sp. 10N.222.52.C12 | reverse complement strand
GCTTTTTCGTTTTCTTTACGTCACTGACTAAACAGGAACAACAATAGTAAACCTATGGCTTAGCTGTCGTCTTCAGTGAAGTTCGTCGGCAATGTCGTTTTCATTTCATTCCAAACTTGTGCACTTGCGATACCGTAGTTACGAATCACTAATGGCAAAGTTTCGCGCTCGCCACTTTCACAGATAATGAACAACTCTTTATAAAAGTCCATCGCTAAACGTCGTGCTTCTGGGTTAGAGAAGTAGTAGCTACCGATACGGTCATAAAGTTTACGCACACCGTTAAAGATCAGGCCGTAAATCTGGTTGCCTGAGTGGAATGCCAAACGTTGGAAAAGCATGTAATCATAGAAGTTGAAAGTCTTCGCGATTAAGATCGTCTGACGTTTCGCTTCATCTTTTTCTGAATCTTCTTTTACCGCTTGTTTGATCTTGTCAGCGTATGGCGACGATTCTAGGAACTCATCCCAAGTTGGTGCCGCAAGTAGCGCTTCACAAGATTCAATCACGTTACTGATAGTACGCTCTGAAGCTTCTTTGTTTGCTTTGAATGCATAACGCATAAAGATCGGGCTGATATTAGTACGAGCAGCAAGCAGGTCTTCTACCATTTTGCTTGCGTTATCAACGTCCAACGTCATTAGCGTATCAAGGATATGAAGACCTGAGGTTTCCATAAACTGGTTAACTTTAGTTGGTTTGCCATGTTGGATTGTCAACCAACCATCACGAGCAAGACGTTGTAGTACTTCACGAAGCGTAGTACGTGTAACACCAATCAGCTCAGAAAGCTCACGCTCTGCGGGCAAGATAGAACCTGGAGGGAAACGGCCATTCCAAATACTTTCAATGATATACTTCTCTGCAAATCCTGCCGGGCTCTTCGCCTTAATGACCATCTACACTTCAATCCAATTTAATTATTCTGTTCTAATTTACTCATCATACCACTAGTTCACACCTAGCGGAAACACCCTCAAAAATTTTACTCACCCTAAACACCGTTAGAGTTATAACTCTAAAGTTCAGCACACGTTTGCACCTCAGGTTTGTAAAGCAAGCGACTCTAAACCACCATTTAAACAAACCGTTAACACAACAATTTTTCTTTAAAATCAATGGGATTGGTCATATTTTTAAAGCTACTAATTTGCAATATTAAGTTGTAATAATCATATATAAGCCGTCGTTATTCTGTAATTTTCAATCATTTCGCTGAAATATTGATTCTAGTCGGTTTTTATCACATTTTAAGTGGTATGCTTGCGCTACTTTGATCGCGTTTCTCAACAAAAAAGAGGTATTTTTAGGGCTACAGGGCTTTTCCTGTTGACTAAATGTTATCTAAGAGTAAAGTTGCGCTCAAAAATAAGCAGTGCTTGAGTTTCTAAGGGAGTGACTTGGCAAGACCACAGAACATTACATGGAATGTAGTTTTTCTAAGTCACTGTTAGTCATAGTTTTTAACAATTTCTATAGCTCGATTCTCAAAATGTTGTATTGCTTGTCTATTCATAATCAACATAAAAGAGTATTAACATGCCGATGTCTCTCGGAAACGCTTTTATCAAGAACTTCCTTGGTAAAGCTCCTGATTGGTATAAACTTGCCATCATTTCCTTTTTAATCATCAACCCGTTTGTTTTCTTCCTAGTTGACCCATTTGTTGCGGGCTGGCTATTGGTGGTTGAGTTTATTTTCACTCTAGCTATGGCTCTCAAATGCTACCCACTTCAACCGGGTGGTCTATTAGCTATTCAAGCAGTCGCCATTGGCATGACCAAACCAGAAATGGTTTATCACGAGCTGCAAGCAAACCTTCCTGTATTACTCTTGCTCGTATTCATGGTTGCTGGCATTTACTTCATGAAAGAACTGCTTTTGTTCATTTTCACGAAGATCTTGCTTGGCATCCAATCTAAAATTTTACTCTCCGTTGCCTTCTGTGTTGCTGCCGCTTTCTTATCAGCATTCCTAGATGCACTAACAGTAATCGCCGTAGTTATTAGCGTTGCGGTCGGCTTCTACTCTATCTACCACAAGGTTGCATCAGGCAAGGGCACAACGTCTTCGCACGATCATACTCATGATGAAGAGATCTCAGAGCTAACTCGTGATGACCTAGAAAACTACCGTGCTTTCCTACGTTCACTGCTAATGCACGCTGGTGTGGGTACAGCACTGGGTGGTGTAATGACCATGGTAGGTGAACCACAAAACTTGGTAATTGCTAAGCAAGCAGGTTGGGAGTTCGGTGAATTTATCATCCGTATGCTGCCAGTAACACTACCTGTTTTCTTCTGCGGTATTTTAACTTGTGCACTTGTCGAGAAATTCAAAGTGTTTGGTTACGGTGCTCACCTACCAATGAATGTTCGCCAAATCTTAGTTGAGTTTGACAACAAAGAACGTGCAAACCGCACAAAGCAAGACGTAGCAAAACTATGGGTTCAAAGTGCAATCGCAGTTTGGCTTATCGTCGGCCTTGCACTTCACGTTGCTGAAGTAGGTTTGATTGGCCTGTCTGTGATCATCTTAGCTACAGCATTTACGGGTGTTATTGAAGAACACTCTATGGGTAAAGCCTTTGAAGAAGCGCTGCCATTTACTGCACTTCTTGCCGTTTTCTTCGCTGTTGTTGCTGTGATCATCGACCAATCTCTATTTAAGCCAGTCATCGATGCAGTACTTCACGTTGAAGATAAAGGCGCACAGCTCGCACTCTTCTATATTGCCAACGGTATTTTATCGATGGTTTCAGATAACGTGTTCGTCGGTACGGTTTACATTAACGAAGTGAAAACTGCACTGGTTGAAGGCATCATCACTCGTGATCAGTTCGACCTACTTGCTGTTGCTATCAACACTGGTACTAACCTACCTTCTGTTGCAACGCCAAACGGCCAGGCTGCATTCCTATTCCTATTAACATCAGCACTTGCTCCGTTAATTAGATTGTCTTACGGTCGCATGGTTATCATGGCGTTGCCATACACCATCGTATTGGCACTGGTTGGCCTAGCAGGCATTGTGTTCTTCGTAGAGCCAATGACAGCATGGTTCTATGATGCAGGTTGGATCATTCAACGCACTGGTGAAGTCGTTGCTCCAGTTATCTCTGGTGGTCATTAAGCTAAACATTGTGTCGCAAACCACAATAACTATAACTAACTAATCAAAAATATTAGTTGATTAGGAAACTTATCCAAGATAAAAAGCTCTGAGTAATCAGGGCTTTTTTATTTTATAGACAGGATTCAATTCGTGAACTTTTTAGCAATGATCAAAGACTTCTCTAAGGGACGTTTATCTTGGCTTTTACTGCTGGCTTTTATTGTCTTTTTTGAAGCGTGCGCTCTCTTCTTCCAACACGTGATGATGCTTGGTCCTTGCGTGATGTGTATCTATGAGCGCGTTGCTATGCTCGCTATCGGTGTTGCCGCCATGATTGGTGCGATTGCCCCGAATAACCCAATATCACGCTGGTTAGGCCTTGCTAGCTGGGGATTTGGCGCATACAAAGGTTTGATGCTTGCTTTAGAGCACGTCGATTACCAGTTCAATCCGTCCCCTTTCGCAACCTGCGACTTATTCGTAACCTTCCCTAGCTGGGCGCCTTTAAACCAATGGGCTCCGTGGATGTTTGAGGCTTACGGCGATTGCAGCAAGGTTGTGTGGCAGTTCTTCGATCTTTCTATGCCTCAGTGGCTAGTAATTATCTTTGCAGGTAACTTGGTTGCTTTCGGTATTGTGGTTATTTCTCAATTTGTGAAGTCGAAAAACGACTAACAGTAAGCCGTTGACACTTGGACAACAAAAAAGTCGACCACGAGGTCTAATGCCGATCAGTTAAA
>NZ_JBFRTR010000180.1:0-327 GCF_041474215.1 Vibrio sp. 10N.222.52.C12 | reverse complement strand
GGCGTTGTTGCCTAAATCAGTTGAACCTTTTTCGAGTCTTGCGATCTGATCCTTTATGATGGTTAGAGCGGTGGTGACATGGGTAAGGCAAAAAAGAAGATAACTAACTGGGCGGAGTACAATAAGGCTCTGTGCAAACGGGGCTCGGTTACGTTCTGGATAGATGATTCAGCCGTAGATGCATGGCGATGCAAAGCCCATCATGGTAAGCGTGGTAGAGGCTTCCAGTACTCTGATACAGCGATTGAAACTGCATTGATGATTAAGGGGATATTCTCTCTACCATTGCGGGCTCTTCAAGGTTTTATCGACTCTATCTTTGAGCTA
>NZ_JBFRTR010000179.1:0-5741 GCF_041474215.1 Vibrio sp. 10N.222.52.C12 | reverse complement strand
GCTTAATAATTAGCTTAATGAGTGTTGCTATTGCCTTAGAAAGTGATGAATCTAAGTCATTAACTCACTCAAATCGCCCTTAAGCTTCTTGATTGAAGTAATCTAGAACCACTTCGTGGTGAGTCTTAGTCTTGAACTTGTTGAAGACATGTTCAATCTGACCTTCTTCATCAATTAGGAAGCTAATACGGTGCAGACCGTCGTAGATTTTACCCATGAGTTCATACCCTTGGAAATCTTTTTAGACTCAACTTTTGACAATTTCTAACAAACTCTATATTTAACAGTGAGTTAGTTTGGTAATTTCTCTTTTTGAACCTCAATTATAGTAGTTGTCATAATTTTTTGTAAATCGGGCTGATTTTGACGCTTTTCCAAGCGCAAACTTGTCATAAAAACTAAGGCGTTGCTATAAGTTGAAGTTGATAGTCATTACGATGGGATCACTTGGTGATCACATGTACACTTGTCACTCAACTCGCTTTTGGACATTTCTGAGTAATGAACCATACAGAGCCCTGATTTTTCGGATTACTTCTAGTATTGCAACTATGTAACCAGCCTACATGTGACAGGCCAAGTTCCCTTATTCACTACAGTTACTGATATCATGCTGAAAAGAATTTGATATCTCTGATTTTAGTGTGTGAAATTTGGTACGAGTTTCCTGTATTATCTCCATAAAGTATCGAAGAAGTACCTCGGGCGCTCCTAGTACTCAGCGCTCTAGTATAGAAGCTATTATGACACAAAGCGATTTTAGAGATTTAATGTATAAGATTAAGGCCGATGCTTGCTCCGATTTCTCTGGAGTTGGTGTTATTGTGTCTGATTCTCCTGCGAGTTTACCAATAGTAAGTCTACGAGATACATCACCAAAGTTATCCGGTTCGGTGGTTGAGATTTTGGCAGAGCTTTCTAGCTATAGAAGCAAATATCATGATGGGTTTCATATTCTAAATAGAAAAGGAGAAATTACGCATGTCGCTCAGTATTTCTCTCCACCGATTATTAAAGAATTGAACATCGATACTGTTCGCCCAGTAGGTGGGCGTTTCGTAGCTGCTCTTTTCGGCTCAGCAATTCCTGATGTAATAATGACCGGGGTTATCAGTGAAAGACATGGCCTTTCTATCTTTGTAGGTGGCAAAGAAGTATATTTTGAGAAAGCATAATGATTAGCCTTATTCCAATAGGTAGAGTTATTACCCTCATTGCTGTCGTATACGCAGTCGTTAGCTGTCTAATCCTCTGGGCTGTGTATGACGAAAGTACATCGTTCTTGTCAGCTGTATCAATAGGAGCTAGCGGTTCAGCTGTTTTAAATGGTCTACTCGCCATTCTATTTTATTATGGCTGGGAGAGAATTTGGGGGAAATACCCTATCCTAAACAGACTTTTATTCCCCAACTTAAACGGGACATGGGATATGACGATCCATTGGGAGTGGGAAGGAAAGCAAGGTACATCGCAAGGCAGAGCTGTGATTAAACAAAGTTTTCTGAATATCGGTATGGATGTAGAGGCTGAAGATTCTGACTCTCAAACTTTACTGGCTAAGCCTAAAAAAGATGCAGAAACTGGGAGATCAGAACTATATTATGTTTTTTTAACCACCCCAAAACACAAATCACACTCACAGCCTCAACAACCATATAAGGGTACAGCTATTCTTAAGCTAGGTCTGGATGATGATGGATTACTTCAAGGGAATTATTTTACTAGTCGAAAAACCGTCGGTTACTATGTGTTAAAACGTGTTAGCCATTCTGATTAAAATCATACCGAAAGTTAACTCTACCTTGCTAATAGTGATAAATAGCATAAAAGCTCGACAATTAACTATCAAAGTAATATGCCTTTATTTTTTCTCAATAATAACCTCTACTTGAATTGGTTGATGACCTCGAATAAACAGGTAAGCACTACACTCGAACTGCCAAAACCAACGTAACCTAGAAATAAATAAAAACGCAAAATCTACGTTTTCACCACCATTAACTATACCTTGCATAGCATTGATGTCATTGATACTAGGATCAACTGAGAAACTTGGGTGTGTGTGCCACTCTCCTAAATAATTGAAGCGTTTGTAATCAGAGCCTGTTTCTTCATAAAACTTCTGCAATGCCAAATCGTGTTCATCAGAATCTCTGAAAAAGCTAGAAGTCGTCCCTCTTTTCACATCAACAGAAAAGTCAACGATCCGGAAGGCCTGTTCGCCTAAGTCTTCCCCCATAAGCATTCCACCTATTTCACGCTTGCCAGCCTTTAACATATGAAGCCGAAGCTTTTTCAAAACACTATTCGGAAGAATTATTTGCATCTAATTGGCCCTTAGGTGGCAGGTAAGCTTGCAATATTTGGATAATCTCTTCTGAATCAATATGTTCAGCAGTTTCTCCCCACTTGCCTTCTGGTAGCAGGTCGATAGGGCGAGTATCAAAAGGCTGTTGAAAAAGCCATTCTGACGACATACCAACGATATACGCAGAATAAGGGAATATACTAGCTTCAGGTCGAGCTAGAATATCGGTTGCGAACTGAGTAGCATGAGCACTCATAATGGAGACTTCAGCATCATTTGCTATTAACGGTGTATCGTCATCCATTTGAGCACTATAGTCATTTGCTTTTGTGCTATGCAAGAACTCTACACCTTGTCCTTCGCACCAATTATATATTTGAGCTCTCGCAGACAGTGGGACAGGGTCTAGCTCAGGTCTTGACCTTGCCACAAGGCCGCCAATTCCACCACCAAAAACTTCAACCCAGATCATTGGTTTTTTCTTGCGCACTGAAACAGACGCAATCCAGTTGAATGCTAAAGGCTCTGCTGTAGCATCTATAATGAGATCGCAATTACCGAGTGATTCTAACGCCCCAGACATTGAACTAGAGCTTTCTTGTCCACCTAACGATAATCTAAGGATCTGTGTATCAACGCGAGGGTTAATGTTTTGTAATCGCTGTTGTAATGCAGGTGCTTTATGAGCTCCAACATAGTTGAGATCTAAGTCATTTCTAACAATGTTGTCAGGAAAAAAAATGTCTTCATCAATGAGCAAAAAATTTCCTACCCCAGATCTACACAAACTTGCGGCAACTTTGGAACCAACAGAGCCACACCCAACTAGTCCTACTTTTTTATCGCTCAATGATAAAAATTGATCAGGTAATCTATTTTTGTGCTCCGGTATTTTAATCGTCGTGTAACGTATTAATTTTCGTTCATCGATAGAACCAAAGAGAGTCAATAAAACCCAATTATCTTTATCCCCCATAATCAAGTTTGCAATTGAATCTGTTTGTAGAACTTCATGATACAGCTCTAGCATTTCTGATGTTTCAAGTAATTTTTTTAAATCAGATACTTCTGGTTGTTCTGATATTTCTGCACCAGAAAAACGTACTACGAAGGCTTGTTCTTCTCTATTACCGTCAGGTAAGTTGAGATTGCTTGTCCAAATTGGATTATCTTTGTCTCCCACCTTTAAAAGAGAACTAATGAAGACCCCGCCCACCTTACGTTCTCTGATCCAAGCTCTTTCTGTTTTTCTCTCTGTGAGCGCTTTGAGTGCATTTAGGTCTCCTTCAGCAAGCAAAAAACGACAAGTTTTGATGCGCGTATCACGCCCTAAGGAAGGTATATGTGCTGATTGTGCATGCGCCATATACCCTTCTTCTCCCTGCTCTTCTAAAAGTAGTCGGTAAACACTTTCAATCATATCTGAGCCACTTATTGACGATTGCCAATTATCAGGCCTATGCTCTAAACATAGTTCACCGTTCGGCCCATACTGATGCAAAGAGACCCTCGTTTTATCTTCTGTATAGATCATTGGTGGTGAATCAGGGAATACGCTCGGGTACACCATCTTAAAGTGATAAGTTGTATTTAGATGAAATACATGAAATGTCAAACACATTGCCAATTCATTATCTGGATCAGCCTGCCACTTGCCTACTTCTAACCAGCCTATTTTAGACTCAAGCTCCGATACAGCCGCTCTTTCTAAAGAAAACCTTTCTTTTTGAAGAATCCACCACATCACGCAAATCCATCCGGCTTCTTAGGTTTTCTTGCAACATCACCAAATGCAATGTTTGGGGTTGCTAAGGTTGATGCTGCCGTCGCAGCAGACAACAAACTAGAGGCTCCAGATTTTGTTAAACTTAATAGATCTTGGTGAACCAGATTCGTTACATTCTGACCGATTCTGCTTTCCAGGATACCCGACATTCGGCGGTGTTCAGCTTGTTGTGCTGCTGAGTAAAAATCTTCTCGAGCCTGACTAAGCCAGGAGAAAAAGGCTTCAGCGCGTTCAGGATATGTTTCCCATTTATCGGCAAAGTTCTCCATGGCATCTGTTGGATTGTTGATTACATACTTCTGTCCATCATAGTGTATTCCTTCCTCCATCTTGAATAATATGGAGAGCAGCGCCGAACCTATATTATCTTCACCTTGATATGCATGAGCAGATAGCGTTGTAAGAATTATTGATATGGGTTTATCTTTTGAATTACCTTCAAACATCATGTCACGATGACGTTTAAGTATCATTATCGCTGATTGCAAGGGTGTTCTGACGCGATAACTCGGGATGTCTTCAATACTGGCTTGTATACCTTTAGTTTCCATTTCTTTCAGTATTTCGCGGCGTTTTCTTTCAAAGTTCTCACCCATTCGAAATTTAAACCATTCAGCATATCCACGAGGGTTCGATCTCGGCCAGTCTGATGTAATTTGATAGTACTGAGGTAGTACTTCATTATCTGTTATAGCTATTGCCGTCTCAGCAAATTTAGTATCAAAGTTCTTCTGTTCTAGTAGAAGACGTTGTTGTTCAGCGTTTGGGATACAGGGAACGACATCCATGTGGAATTGCGCGCCGTCAGCATATTCTAGCCTCCAACAGCGCCTCTGCTCAGCGACTGGCTTTTTGATACCCTTGCTTTTGCGATATAACTCTAGTTCATCCCCCATGAGCACTTTTAAATCTTGTTGCGAGAGAGACGACTTATCGAGATAAGTCAAAGAGCACGCACAATCAATATCGTATTCTTCCTGTGCTGACAAAGGTTTAATGACTAATCCTAGACGAAAAGAGCCTTGTACATACACGTCAGGAGAGTAATCTTTTACCGTTGACTCATCTCTATGAAGCCATTCCCCTACAGACTTATAGCTTTTCTCAGCCTGCTCATATCTAGACTGTGGGATCTCTAATGCTTTGGCCAAAGCCTCTAGATAAGTATCCGCTTGCTTTGTAACTGATACAGACATACAACCTTCTCCTGCCTTATGGGAACATCATTCCGTTACTTCAATAATGCAGCTTTTGAACGTTGATGTTGTATAAATGCCAAAAGTTGCATAGCTAGAATACTCCTTAGAATCAATCATGTACAATTTGCAACCGCCATTTTTACAACGACATATTTAAAAGGTGTATTCGTAACATATGGGAATACATGCTCTGGCTGGAGTCTATCTGGTATGCCACAAAAATAGGCTGTAATTGAAAATCTACACTGTATAAATCGAGATTGTCCTGAAATTTGTGTAATTGTTACTTTAATATCCTTTATCTGAGACTTATTTGATGTTGCTGATCGGAGTTAGCACCGACTGACCTAACATCATTGCCAGTTATATCTAAAGCGGGGACGAAAATATTTGTAAACGCCCCATGAACCTACAGGGCGATATTACTAATGTTTGAAGTTCCAAGGCA
>NZ_JBFRTR010000178.1:0-503 GCF_041474215.1 Vibrio sp. 10N.222.52.C12 | reverse complement strand
ATTTTAATATTGGTTTGATTTATAAAACAAGCATTCGTTCATTAACTTCATGATTATATTAGTTTTTACTAACCTTTAAATAACATGGAGAAAGGCGATGAATAAGAACCAAACACGCAACAGGTTAGCGAATTTAGTGCGACTTCGTAGGTCATATAAAGCATCAGACTTTCTGGTGGGTTCTGATGAACTCCGAGTTAAAAAAGATGTGTATAGCTTACGTAAAATCAAACAGTTAGAAATTCGTCAATTGGGTCTTAAAGAAAACGCAATCAATATCGTTTCGTTGGCTTTAGTCCTCTCGGCGGCGACTTGGGCATTTGTTCCTCAGTTCGGTTTACCAATGCTTGCACTGACCTTTATTTTGGCGTTTGTTACATGGCGACGATATGAGTTGCGTGCAGAGTTTAAAGGGGCCGATGAAACTGGCGACCATTGGGTTTCCGTGGCGCGCGGTTGTACTCGAGAAGAGTTCAAAGTATTGAAAAACGTTGAATTGGCTT
>NZ_JBFRTR010000177.1:0-14114 GCF_041474215.1 Vibrio sp. 10N.222.52.C12 | reverse complement strand
CACTTATTTGATACCAATCAATCAATAATTCGAAATAAATACATAAAGAACAAACTACCTATAAAGTGCTAGCTATCAATAGCAAAAGGCATCTTAGAATGACGAATAAGAAAGAATCTGGGGTAATGAATCTTACTCGAAGAGGCTTCATGAAAGCTTCCTCTGCAGTAGGTAGTGCAGCTGCACTTGCGGGCGGTATTGCATTACCTTTCAAATCCAAACCAGTAGCGGCTGCAGTTGCTGAAAATGTGGATGAGAAAATCGTATGGAGTGCATGTACAGTAAACTGTGGCTCTCGCTGCCCACTGCGTATGCATGTACAAAACGGTGAAATCAAATACGTAGAAACAGACAACACAGGCACTGACGAATACGGTCATCACCAAGTTCGTGCGTGTCTACGTGGTCGCTCGATGCGCCGCCGTGTTTATAACCCAGATCGCCTAAAGTACCCAATGAAACGTGTGGGTAAACGTGGTGAAGGTAAGTTTAAGCGTATTAGCTGGGAAGAGGCTTATGATGAAGTCGCTGGCACCATGCAACGCCTTATCAAAGACTACGGTAACGACACTATCTACCTAAACTACGGTACAGGTACGCTGGGCGGCACGGTTACTAAATCTTGGCCACCAGCTCAAACGCTGATTGCTCGTCTAATGAACCTAAGTGGTGGTTACTTAAACCATTACGGTGACTACTCAACAGCGCAAATCACGAAAGGCTTGAGCTACACCTACGGCGGTTGGGCAAACAACAACTCTTTCTCTGATTTAGAGAACACTAAACTTAACATTCAGTTTGGTAACAACCCTGCTGAGACGCGTATGTCTGGTGGCGGCCAGATCCACCACTACGTTGAAAGCAAAAACAAATCAAACGCAAGAACGATCATCATCGACCCTCGCTACACCGATACTGCCGGTGGCCGTGAAGATCAATGGATCCCAATTCGTCCTTCTACAGATGCGGCATTGGTAGCGGGTCTTGCACACGTGATGATCACTGAAGACCTTGTCGACCAACCGTTCCTAGACAAATACTGTGTCGGTTACGATGAGAAGACCCTTCCTGCATCAGCGCCTAAAAACAGCGACTACAAATCTTACATCCTAGGTTTAGGTGAAGATGGCGTAGAGAAGACACCAGAATGGGCTTCTAAGATCACGGGTATTCCAGTTGACACCATCGTTAAGCTTGGCCGTGAAATGGGCACAGCGAAACCATGTGCGATTCACCAAGGTTGGGGCTTACAACGCACTGCGAACGGTGAACTAGCGTGTCGTGCAATCGCGATGCTGTCACTGCTCACTGGCTCTGTGGGCGTATCAGGCGGTTCAACAGGCGCTCGTGAAAGCGACATCAACATTCCATTTGTCCGCTTCCCTACTGTGCCAAACCCAGTTGAAACGTCTATTTCAATGTTCATGTGGACAGACGCGATTTACCGTCACCATGAAATGACCGACATCACTGATGGTGTTCGCGGTGCAGAGCGCCTTAAGAACCCAATCAAGATGATCTGGAACTACGCAGGTAACTGCATCATTAACCAACACTCAGACATCAACAAGACTCACGCGATTCTTCAAGATGAAAGTGCGTGTGAAATGATTGTCGTGGTTGATAACCATATGACGTCTTCAGCGAAGTACGCCGATATCATCCTGCCAGACTTAACAACGTCTGAGCAAGACGACTGGTGTATGGACGGTAAAGCGGCGAACATGCCTTACTTCATCTACGCGCAGAAAGCGATTGAGCCTCAGTTTGAAGCGAAATCTATCTACGAGATGTGTACTCAGCTTGCGAAACGAATGGGCGTAGAAAAAGAGTTCACCGAAGGCCGTACTCAAGAGCAATGGATTGAGCACCTTTACGCAGAAACTCGTAAGAACGATCCAACACTGCCAACCTTCGAAGAGATGAAAGAGCTGGGTATCTACAAACGTAGCTACGACCACCACTACATCGCTTATGAAGATTTCCGTAAAGATCCTGAAGCGAACCCACTGACCACACCAAGTGGCAAGATCGAGATCTACTCAGAGCAACTGGCTGATATCGCGAAGACTTGGAAGCTGAAAGAAGACGAAGTGATTCACCCACTTCCGATTTACGCGGACTCTTTCGAAGGTCATAACGACCCACTAGCAGAGAAGTACCCACTTCAGCTAACCGGTTTCCACTACAAGGCTCGTACTCACTCGACTTACGGCAACGTTGCAGAAATCAAAGCAGCAGCACCGCAAGAGTTGTGGATCAACCCAATCGATGCAAAAGAACGTGGTATTGATAGCGGCGACATGGTGAGTATTTTCAACGACCGTGGCGAAGTACATATTCCAGCGAAAGTGACACCTAGGATTCTTCCTCGAGTTGTCGCACTAGGCGAAGGTGCATGGTACGCACCAGATGGTCAGAAGATCGACCATGCAGGCTCTATCAACGTGCTGACGACTCAGCGCCCGAGCCCACTTGCTAAGGGTAACCCTCAGCATACAAACCTAGTTCAAATCAAAGCGCTAAAGAAAGCATAAGGTAGGTTGGAATGAAACAATACGGCTTTTACATTGATTCAAGTAAATGCACGGGTTGTAAAACCTGTCAGCTTGCTTGTAAAGATTATAACGATCTAGACATCAAAACGAACTACCGTCGCGTATACGAATATGCCGGTGGTGGCTTCACTCAAGATGGTGATACCTGGGTTCAGAAAGATGTCTTTTCTTACTACCTATCTATCGCTTGTAACCACTGTACTAACCCAGCGTGTGTGAAAGTGTGTCCTTCGGGCGCAATGCACAAACGTGATGAAGACGGTTTGGTTGTGGTTGATGAGAGCGTATGTATTGGTTGTCAGCACTGTAGCAATGCGTGTCCTTACGGCGCACCACAATACAATGCTAAGAAAGGTCATATGACGAAATGCGATGGTTGTTACCAACGTGTTTCTGAAGGCAAACAGCCTATCTGTGTTGAGTCTTGCCCACTTCGTGCATTGGAGTTTGGTGAAATCAATACACTTCGTGAGAAGTACGGCTCTGGTGCGGATGTGGCTCCACTGCCATCTTCAACAGAAACGCTACCAAACATCGTGATTAAGCTGAACAAAAACGCGAAGCCGACTGGCGATACCAGCGGTCACCTAGCAAACCCGAAGGAGGTGTAAGATGATTTTTCATGAGTGGTCTTTAATCTTCTTTACGGTGCTGGCGCAAACTGCGGTTGGTGGTTACTTACTGATTGGCGCACGTGCACTGGTACTTGGTCATGACGAAGAGAAGCTGAACAGCTACAAGGTTCCAATGTTTATCCTATGGGTACTGATGGGTCTTGGCTTCATGTTCTCGACAACGCACCTTGGCTCTCCACTGCGCGCGTTTAACGCTTTTAATCAGCTAGGTTCGGCTTGGTTGTCTAACGAAGTGTTCTTCGGTGCGGCATTCTTCGCTGTCGGTGGCCTGCAATGGTTACTGTCGGTAGTCAAGAAAGGTGGCGTTGCTATCCAGAAAGCACTGATGGTTGGCGCGATGGTACTGGGTGTTATCTTCATGTACGCGATGATCAACGTATACATGATCAACACAGTACCGACGTGGGACAACATCTACACACCACTGAGCTTCATCATGACGATGGTTGTGGGTGGCTTGCTGTTATCTCAGTTCGTGATTGTATTCGCAAACGACAGCCGCTTTACGGTTGACCGTAACATCACCATGTTGGCTGTTATCGCTGTTGCTATCAGCTTGCTTGTGACAGTAGGAAAACTGAACCTAATCGGAGACATCCAAACTTCAGCGGCAAAAGCGTCTGAGTTAGTCGATGGTTTAGGTAGCTATGTGATTCTTCAAGTGGCACTGCTAATGGCAAGCTTGTTGATTTGGATTCTACCTATGCTGAACAAAGCAAAAGTGAACCCAGTTAACCTTGGCTTAGCACTAGTATTGTTCTTGGCTTCAGAGTTAATCGGCCGTGGTTTGTTCTACAGCCTACATATGACAAGCGGTTTGTAATCGAGTTCTTACAGACATGAGTTGCGTGTAAACATCGCTGCTTGTTTGGTTATCTAGAAGGCTAGATAAACAAAAGGCCCAACACCTATTTAGATGTTGGGCCTTTTTATTTCGTTTTTTCTAGCGTTTTTAATACAGACTTAGCGAGTTAGCTTACATAGCTACTTAATGATAGCCGCTGGAATAAACATGTCTTTTAATCGCTTAACCGAAGAATAAGTACCAAACATCGGTTTGTTATCTAAATGCCTTCTCAGCATATCGGCGGCAACGGTCTTAATCACGTTGCGTTGGTCTTCACGCGAGTACTGACGATAAAACTCAAGTACCTGCCCCCACTCGCCTGCTTCAGTCGACAATGCAACGCTGAATGTGTTGCCTTCCAGCTTACCAGTCACCAAAGCCAATTCAGTTCCGCACTTATCTCTTGTTGCTCCAGCCAGCGCAAAGGTCGCGGCTAATGGATCGCTCTTTTCAAGTTCGCTCTCTTTTGACTCAGCCATCACCCATGAGTGTCCGAAGCAATCTTCTATCTGCTCATTCAATTGCAGCCACGCTGACAGTGAACCTTTGGTCGACACTTCAGACACAGATAACGTCTTCTTTTTTTCCGCCATGATGTGTCCAATATGGTCAATCATCGGCTCATCAACACTAACGACATTACTCTCTAGCAGCTTGTAAACCATCTGCAGAAGCTTAACGCGAGTTTCTAAGTCTGCCTTAGGACCAAACAGTTTGACCTCAATGAACGGCAGATAAGAGCGATAACCAAGTTCATAACCTTCTGGCAGCTTTAGTTGATCCAAAACATCAGAGATACCGGACTCAGACAAACCAAACGTAAACAGTCGACTGCATTCAGAGGCAACCACTTGAGGGTAGGTACACGACAAGTCAGGAAGAATCTCAAACGTCACCATGCGCTTGAATTCACTTGGTACACCCGGCGTGAAATAGAAAGTCGCATCGTTAATTTTCAGTTTGAAGCCACAAGCCGTCCCTACAGGGTTATCGACAATCTCTGAACTCGCAGGTAACAAAGCTTGTTTAAGGTTGCTGTCTGGCATTGGCATGCCACGTCCAGAGAACATCTCTTCCATACGAGCAAGCCATTCAGGGAACATGACGAGTTTCTGCTCGGAAGCAGCTGCAGCGGCGGCAGCACTCATATCATCGGTTGTCGGGCCTAAACCACCATTAACGATAACCACATCATAGTTAAAGCTCAGCATCAGCAGTTCTTCAACAAGAGCATTCATTTGATCACCCACAGTTGAGCGCTTAGCAAGCGCAAAACCATGCTGATAAAACTCAGCAGACATCCAAGCTGCGTTTGTATCTACAATGTCTCCATGAAGAACTTCTTCACCTGTGCTTAACATTGCGATTTTCGTCATATTTCTATCCCTTGTTGTCATAAAAAGACACTGCATTATTTACAAACTGGTCTATGGTTGAATTTGGAGCAATTCGCCTTTTCACTAATATTAATAATGTTAAACCTAAGGTTTTCTTAGGAAAAGCTATAAATTATTAGTTCCCTAAATCAGGCATTTAATAGATAATTGTGACCCTGATCAATTCCAAACTTTCTCATGGAGACCCTTGTGTCCAAATCACCGTTACTAGCAAAGGTTACTGCCGCATTTTCAATGCTAATGTCAGTTAACTCGGTTGCAAGCCAATACGACTTCGACCAGCCAATCAACCTTTCTTACTCGGATGAATGTGCTCAAGATTACTGTTTTAATGACAACTTGTACACCTACAAGCCTAGTACCAATTACGCACTGAGCGAATCGAGTGATGAGTACGACTTCTCAATCCAACAACCAAAACACATGTTGGTGAGTCAGGAGAAAGATTGGGATTACCTAATGGGTCAAACCTACACCATTCTTGGCTTGAGTGTCGCGACAGTGGGTCTAATGACTCTGCTCCCTGAAAGTATTACTAAGTGGGATGATGACCAACGTGATATCAGCTCATTAGGTAAAAAGTGGAAAGATAACGTTTCTGCTGGTCCAACATGGGACCGTGACGAACACTTCCTAAACTACGTAATGCACCCATATTTCGGTGGTGTTTACTACACCGCAGCTCGACACGCAGGTTACGACGAGTTTGAGTCATTCTTATACTCTTGGACTATGTCGACGTTCTTCTGGGAGTACGGCGTAGAAGCGTTTGCAGAAGTACCTTCATGGCAAGATCTCTTCATCACACCTTTCTTCGGTGCGGTTGTCGGTGAAATGATGCTAGAAGCAGAGCAGGATATCATTGCTTCAGGTGGCGAAGTGATGGGCTCTCAAACCATGGGTGATGTGTCGCTATTTTTCCTTAACCCTGTTGGACACATTCACTACTGGGTAAGTGACGCATGGGGCGGTGATGCAGAAGTTAACCTGAATACTAACCCTTGGTGGGATAACCAAGACGCTGCACGTTTTGCTTACGATGCTGGCGCACCATACGACTCTCAGTTTGTTGGTATGAACTTCAAAGTAACGTTCTAATTCGTCTCTAGTACTACTCAATATAAGTTATTGAGTATAAGTTGCTGAATCATCAATCACAGTGACAACTCTTCTAAAAAGCGGCTCTCTAGCCGCTTTTTTTGTGCCCTACTCTTCATTCTCTTTTTTTGCATCGAAGCTTAGTTTCAAAAATTGACCTAGGTCAAACATTGTTCGATGTAACCTTCTACACTGAAATTAAAGAACTTTATCGCGTGATATCAAACATTTAATTAGCAAAGAATAATTGAAACCTTGGGGGCTGATATGAACAGTACATTTATCGTAAACTTTCTCGGAAAAGCATCACCAGCAACAATCAAACAGCTTGCTGCGGTTACTCACGAAAACGACGGCAAATGGCTCATCAGTAAAGTGAACTTTATTGAAGACCAAGTCGCAGGCGTACTAAAGGTTCAACTTCCAGCCATCAACGAATCGATTGTAAAAGAAGCGTTCAGCGCCAATCCAGATCTCATCGTGCAGTTTGTCGATTCCGATCATACACACAATGTTCAAGACACGGTCCATCACTTGAGACTCGACTCTAACGACCGAGCAGGTATCGTCAATGAAGTGACTCATGTATTGGATAGACAAGGAATCAGTATTCTCGATATGGATTGTCACCGCGTCTTTATCGCTGGTGGCGGCGGTGTTAGCTCAAGTCTATTCACATCAAAAATCGCCGTTAAGCTGCCAATCGAAGTACAGATCGACGACGTAGTTAATGAACTCGAAACGCTCAGTGAAGATACTCGTGTGATGATTGAAAGCTAAATAAACAAAATTAGAGAACAAAAAAGAGCAGCTCATTAGCTGCTCTTTGTATTGCTCTGAACTTGTGATTCAGTTACTTAACTGACCATTGTGATAATGAGCGTTTGAAGTCTTCATAGCCGAATTCATTTAGCTTCTGAACTTCACCACTGCTACGTTCACAGTAGATTGAAGGCATTTTAAGGCCATTGAACCAGTTCAATTTCACCATTGTGTAACCCGCGCTGTCTAACAGATGCAGCTTTTGACCAATCTTAAGTGGCTCATCAAAGCTCGCTTCGCAGAACTGATCGCCCGCAAGACATGAACACGAACCAATCACGTAGTCATGGCTGCCTGTTTCTGATGCTTCCAATACTGATGCGGGCTCATTGTAGATAAGCGTGTCAAGGCGGTGCGCCTCAGTCGCTGAATCCACAATCGCTGTTTTCTTCACGTTCTCAACAATATCGACCACTGTCACAACTAGGTCGGTTGTTTTAGTGATGATCGCTTCACCCGGCTCAAGATACATCTGCACACCGTGCTTTTCAGAGAAGGCTTTCAGCGCAAGACCGAGTTTTTCGATGTCATAGCCAGGCCATGTGAAGAACACACCTCCGCCCATGCTCACCCAGTCCAACTTATCTAAGTGCTCACCAAACTGTTCTGAGATTGAATCAAGCAGGCCGATAAACGCATCGACGTCTTTGTTCTCACAGTTCATGTGGAACATCACACCATTAATCTCATCGAAAATTTCTGGTTTGATGTGGTCAGCTTGCACGCCCAAACGCGAGAATTGACGTGCTGGATTCGCCAAGTCTTGCCCTGCGTAGCTCACGCCCGGATTTAAACGTAAACCCAGTGAAGCTTTACCTTCAACAATATGACGGTAAGCAGCAAGTTGGCTTTGAGAGTTGAAGATCATCTTGTCGCAGATGTCAGCAACCTCTCTCACGTCATCTTCACTGTAGCCCACACTGTAAGCATGAGTTTCACCGCCAAAAGTTTCGTGACCTAATTTCACTTCATAAGGGCCAGAACTAGTAGTACCGTCTAGGTACGGTTTGATGATGTCAAACACGCCCCAAGTCGAGAAGCACTTAAGCGCAAGTACCAATTTCACACCTGAAATCTCTTTCAGTTGCTTGGCTTTTTCTAAGTTCGCAATCAACTTGTCTTCGTTGATCATGAAATATGGGGTTTTTAGTTCTTCTTTC
The DNA here is from genome assembly GCF_041474215.1 of Vibrio sp. 10N.222.52.C12. Taxonomy (NCBI): domain Bacteria; kingdom Pseudomonadati; phylum Pseudomonadota; class Gammaproteobacteria; order Vibrionales; family Vibrionaceae; genus Vibrio; species Vibrio sp. 10N.222.52.C12. The sequence continues at coordinate 5,597 of NZ_JBFRTR010000177.1, read as the reverse complement.
TTAAACGTCATTTTTGTAAACACTCAAGCAGCATCTATAGATGGAAAGGTAAATTAACAATTTTGGTGTGATTTATTTTGATTTTGTCCTGTCCGAGCGCAGTGAGTGACAAAATCAAAATAAATGATACCAAAGCTTCAAGGCTATCATCATCGAAAAGGGAACAATCCATGTCCCCTTTAATTAGCAATCAAAACAAGAAATCAGTTCTTATTTTTTCAGCTCATGAATCACTGGAAGACCTTGGCCTGCTTCAAGCTCTTGAACATGCCAATCTAGACCAATTTCCGGCATAGTTGCTAGGAACGGATCTGGATTTAGCTGTTCCATGTTGAACACGCCTTTATCAGCCCATTCGCCACGGAAGAACTGAAGTGCAGCGGTAATCGCTGGAACACCAGTTGTGTAAGAGATCGCTTGGTGCTCTACGTCTTCGTAAGCCACTTCGTGGTCTGCGTTATTGTAGATGAATACGCTACGCTCTTTACCATCTTTCTTACCTTGAACCCAAGTACCGATACACGTTAAACCAGTGTAACCCGGAGCTAGAGATGTTGGATCCGGTAGTAGTGCTTTAAGAACATGCAGAGGCTGAACCACAGTACCATCGTGCAGTGTTAGCGGATCTGGGCTAAGAAGACCGATATCACGCATGCAGTTGAAGTAGTTCAAGTATGCATCACCAAAGCCCATCCAAAATTCGATACGCTTAGCTGGGATGAACTCTTTCATTGAACGAACTTCATCATGCGCCATTGAGTAAACTTTGTGAGAACCACAGTTCGGGAATTCAAACTCAAGCATACGAGAGTGACAAGGTACTTGTTTCCACTCTTCATTTTCCCAGTAGAAAGAATCGCCTTGGATCTCAAGCATGTTGGTTTCTGGGTCAAAGTTTGTCGCAAACTTCTTGCCGTGGTCACCAGCATTCACATCCATTACATCAATTGAGTCAATCTCATCGAACAAGTGCTTAACCGCGTATGCAGCAAAGATTGATACCACACCTGGATCGAAACCAGCACCAAGAATACCTGTGATGCCTGCTTCAGCGAACTTCTCACGGTAGCCCCACTGCCAATCGTAAGCTTGTGGTACTTGTTGGCCTTCAGAACATAGGTCAACCGCTACCGATGTATCTAAATAAGAAACTTTAGATTGGTAACATGCTTCCATGATTGCCATGTTTACCCAAGGAGGACCAGCGTTGATCACTAGATCCGGCTGAACTTCTTTAATCAAAGCAACAAGCGCATCAACATCATCAGCGTCTACTGAACGTGCTTCTAGTTTCTTAGTTGAATCTTTAAGGTTGTTTTTGCCCTTGATAGATTCGATGATTTTTTCACACTTCGCGATTGTGCGAGAAGCGATTGTGATATCACCCAGTACTTCGTTATTTTGTGCTGCTTTGTGTGCAACAACCCAACCAACGCCGCCTGCACCAATTTGTAGAATAGCCATAGTATTAATTACCCTTGTTGTTCTGCTAGCTCAGTGGCTAGAGTTTGAATTTTGTTAATTAGAGATTTGAAATCTGATGTCTTTAGGCACGGATTCAAGATAGTGAATTTAAGCGCACTCTTACCATCCACGACCGTTTCACCGAGTACTGCAACACCACGAGTCAGCGCTTCCAGTCTTAGCGTTTGATTCAATTTGTCTAAATCTAGCTCGCCGTTTGCTGACGGCTTAGATCGGAACAGCACTGTTGATAGTGACGGCTCTGCGAGTAGCTCTAAGTCAGCTTGGTTTTGAATCAGGTCTGCCACTTCTAGCGTTTGCTCAAGAAGATGGTCGTACATATCACCCAACTGCTTTGGTCCAACGCTTTGCATCGTCATGAAGACTTTCAATGCATCGAAACGCTTGGTGGTCGCAATAGACTTATCGACTAGATTTGGCAGTTCATCGTGTTCGCGGTTTAGGTAATCTGCGTGATGTAGAAGGTACTTAAAGTTCGCTTTGTCTTTCAACAATACCGCGCCGCAGCTGATTGTTTGATAGAACAATTTGTGGAAATCGACACTCACAGAGTCCGCTTTTTCGATGCCTTGTAAGCGAGCCTTGTGGCTACTCAAGATAAGCGCGCCACCGTAAGCACTGTCGACATGGAACCAAAGATCTTGCTGACTTGCGATTTCTGCAATCGCATCAAGGTCATCGATAGCACCATGATCGGTTGTGCCCGCAGTACCAATCACAGCAAAAGGAATCAGACCTTGTGCTTTCAGTGCTTTCACTTCTGCGTCTAGCAAGTCAGGCTTGATAGTGCCGTTTGCATTGGTATCAACACAGCACACTGCCGCTTCGCCTAGCCCTAGTAGAGAGGCTGACTTTTGAACCGTGAAGTGAGATTTCTTTGAACATAAGATACGCAGCTTGCTCGCGTATTCTGGTAAGCCAAGCTTTTGGATAGAATGACCATTGTGCTTATCCGCAACCCCGTCTCTCGCAAGCAATAAACCCATTAGGTTACTTTGCGTGCCTCCGCTAGTGAAAACACCGTCAGCTTGTGCGCCAAGTTGGTATTTGTCACACATCCAATCCACAACGCGCTGCTCAACATAAGTCGCAGCCGATGCTTGGTCCCATGAATCCATTGATTGATTCAATGCCGCGATAATCGATTCCGCTGCTACCGAAGCCATAAGAGGAGGAGTGTGAAGGTGTGCAATGCAATCTGGGTGTTGCACGAAGATGGAGTTTGCAGCGACAAGGTCTGCAGTACTATCTACAACATCAACCAAAGCGTGTTGATTGTTATCAAGGTCGACAGCATTGATAGCTGCTTCTAGCACTTTTGGATCTAAACCCGAATAAGGGGTTTCAACCTGTTCAAAAACCGCTTTCATCGCTTGAGTGGTTTGGTTCATCACGTTAGCAAATTCGTCGCTACCGCCTAAACCTGTATGGATGAAATGCTTGTTCCATTCTTGGTTTGCTTGTTCGCTTGAAGTTGGGTCTTGTTGTAAGCCACCACCAGCTGCGATGATCGCTTCTTCCATTACGCGGAGTGCAAAGTCAATCTGCTCAAAAGAGATAATCATTGGCGGAAGGAAACGAATTACCGAGCCATCACGACCACCCTTTTCAACCATCAAGCCACGCTCTAACGCTGCTCGTTGAATCGCTAGGGTTAGTTCGCCGTCTGATTGTGGTTCGCCAAACTTGTTAAGCTCACCATTTGGTTGTTTGATCTCAGCACCGAGCATCAGGCCTTTACCACGAACTTCAGCAATACAGCTAACGCGTGATTGAATCTTCTCAAGCCCGTGACGTAAATATTGGCCTGCGATGTTCGCGTGCTCAACTAAGCCATCTCGTTCGATGATCTCCAACGCCTTAGCGCCAGAGACCATTGCTAATTGGTTACCACGGAATGTACCGGTGTGCTCACCCGCTTTCCATGTATCAATGCTCTTATCGAACACAAGCAGCGACATAGGCAGTCCGCCACCAATCGCTTTAGATAAACATAAGATATCTGGATTAACACCAGACTCTTCAAACGCAAATCGATGGCCAGTTTTGCCCACACCACACTGAATCTCATCAAAAATCAGTAGGATGCCGTGCTCATCACAGATGCGACGTAGGCCTTGTAACCAAGATGCTGGAGCAGGAATCACACCGCCCTCACCTTGCACAGGCTCAACGATCATCGCCGCCGGTTTCATGATGCCAGACTCGTCATCATTCAACATACGTTCGATGTAACGAATGCTCGCGTTAGCACCCGCTTCACCACCAATACCAAACGGGCAGCGTAGGTTGTATGGGAAAGGCATGAAGTGCACATCAGACATCAAGCCGCTACGACGCTCTTTAGTGCCGAGGTTACCCATCATACCCATGGTGCCGTTCGTCATACCATGGTAAGCACCACGGAAAGCAAACATGGTGTTGCGACCTGTGGTTTGCTTGGCGAGCTTGATCGCCGCTTCCACAGCGTCAGCGCCAGATGGGCCACAGAATTGAAGAACCGAGTTATTTGAAAAGTCTTGAGGAAGAAAAGCTTTAACTCGCTTGATAAACGTCTCTTTTGCTTGAGTCGTGATATCAAGTGTTTGGTATGGCAAACCAGAATCGAGTTGGTCTTTAAGTGCTTGGTTAATCTCAGGGTGGTTGTAACCCAGAGAAAGTGTACCTGCACCGGCTAAGCAATCGAGAAAGAGTTGGCCACGAGTATCTTCAACTAAAGCGCCACATGCTCGTTTAATAGCAATAGGCAGGCGTCTTGGGTAAGAGCGAACATCCGACTCATGCTGTTCTTGCTCTAGCAAAATAGCGTCAGGTGTTAGGTCGTACGTTCCCTCTAAGATAGGAACCATAGTTGAAAATGAATTTGCGATAGTATTGATATCGACTTCAAAGGCGGTAGTCATAAAAGTCCCCTTGAATGTGTTCATACTCACCTCCATCAGACGCAATTACCCACCAACTCTCGTTAAATTTGGAGAGAGTTCATAGTAAGTACACGTATTGTCTAGAAATGAGATATAGCTGTACGCTCGCATAAGTCAAATGACGAATACGAAATTAAGCCGTCTTAAGACAGCGATAAATTGTTAGCGTGAGCTCAAGGTTCAGTAATGCTACTGTTTTGAAGAATTGGACATTTTTGCAGGATCGGGCAGCTATGAGGAGCTGGTCCCTTTGGAAATGCAGAGCTGATTAGCAATGTTGTAATTAGTGTGTTCAATGTTGGGTTTCCCATTAACATGACGAACTGCGCCATAAGTATCCCGTCTATCAGCTAAAGGACTAGCCAATACCTACCCTACGTAATGTCCCAATCAGCAAGAATGGTCACTACGCGTATCCCCCAGAAGCAATCGTTGCTCTTCTTGAACATTTTCATTCCGAGATTGCGCGGGAAAGTAACATAAAGTGAAATGAACGATCAATAGTTTTTAGTAATAGCTTGATAAATAGCAGCGGTGGCTAAGCAATTGCTGTAAATATCGTCACACTATCGTTTGGGAAAGAGATCCCCGGTTCATTCGTTCCTCATACCCGAGGATGACGACGTGGGGTTATAAACGTTGCTAGAGAAGCTTTTAGGTCATGGCGTCACTCCCTAGAGCGAGGTGTGAATTCATAGAGAACCCCTTACAACATGTCATTGTATTGCTTTATTCAAGAAACTATCTGATGCAATAGATTAAACTGAAGTTAATCAGCAAGCGGCAAGAGATCCCCGGTTCATTCGTTCCTCACACCCGAGGATGACGACGTGGATTTATAAACGTTACTAGAGAGACTTTGAGGTCATACCGTCTTTCCGTCATTCCCTAGCACGAGGAACGAGTTCATAGGGAATCTCGCTTTTAAAAACTAACTTGATTGCAAAATTTGAAACAGAGATAGAAATGAATGTTGAGTGCGGATTCGAACAAGAAGAGTTCTTAAACGTAAAAGCTAAACGTCAGAAACCAAAAAGCCCGAACATTTCTGTTCGGGCTTCTTAATTTGGAGCGATACATCGGGTTCGAACCGATGACCTCAACCTTGGCAAGGTTGCGCTCTACCAACTGAGCTAGTATCGCATTTGCTTTATCGAGATAAAGACTTTAATAGATGGTGCCCCGGGC